>NZ_JAJAFX010000170.1:0-1682 GCF_025384845.1 Photorhabdus temperata
ATCATCTTTGATCACAGCCGCTACAAACTGAAAGTGTGGAAAAATACCGCGACGCTGGATGTGGTGGCGTTTAGCGGGCAGGAAGCCTTAAGCCGGCCTTTTCGTTACGCCATTGAATTCACCAGCCCGGTGAAAGATATCAAACCGGCGCAGATGCTGATGCGGGACGCCGCGTTTACCCTGACGTCCCCCGCGATTAATCCGGGAATACGGGGAATGCCGGTGATACCGCCGGCACCGCTGCGCACAATCTACGGGGTGATCAGCCAATTTAAGCTGTTGTCCACCTCGCGGGATGAAAGCCATTATGAAGTGATCCTGGAGCCGCGGTTGGCCCTGTTGTCGAGAAGCCGCCAGTCCGCCATTTATCAAAAGATGTCGGTACCGGAAATCGTGGAAAAAATCCTGCGTGAACGTCACGGTTTTCGCGGCCAGGATTTCTTATTCACCCTGGCGTACCCCTGCCCGAAGCGGGAGCAGGTGATGCAATACGACGAAGATGACTTGCGTTTTGTGCAACGCCTGCTGGCGGAAGTGGGGATCTGGTACAAACTGACCGCGGACGATCGGCTGAAAATTGACGTGGTGGAATTTTACGACGATCAACGTTACTACCAGTTGAATGTCTATATGCCGGCCCGCAATCCGTCAGGGATGCACGGCGGGGACGTGGACGCGGTGTGGGGCATGGAAACGGCGCATCAGGTGGTGGAAGGGAAAGTGGCGACCCGGGATTATGACTACCGTGACGCGTTGCCGCAATACGGTATGGATGCCGAAGTGGATGTGACGCGGGGCGATGAGACCCTGTATGGCGAAGCGTACCATTACCTGGATAACAACTACCGGGTGTTAGGCAACCGTTACGACCTGGATCCGGAAGTGGAAAGCGGGGTGTTCTACTCCCGGCTGCAACATGAACGTTACCTGAATCGACAGACTCAACTGCGGGGATTGACGACATCCGCCACGCTGTTACCGGGCCAGGAGTTGAAAGTCAGGGGGGAGGCCCCGGAAGCCTTCCGTAAAGGGGCGGTGATAACCGGTATTTGCAGCAGTGCGCGCCGGGATCGCAGTTTTGAAATGGCATTCACCGCTATTCCCTACGCGGAAAACATCTGTTTTCGACCTGAATTGATCCCCAAACCCCGGATAGCGGGCACCTTGCCCGCCAGGGTAAGCAGCACGGTCGTGAACGACCCGTACGGGGATATTGATAAAGACGGGTTGTACCGGGTGGCGTTTGATTTTGACCGGGCGGAATGGCCGAAGGGGGGAGAAAGCCTGTGGGTGCGTCTGGCTCGTCCCTATGCGGGCGACACCTACGGTTTTCACTGGCCGTTGCTTGATGGTACCGAGGTGGCGATCGCGTTTGAAGGGGGCGACCCGGATCGGCCCTATATCGCCCATGCGCTGCACGACTCAAAACACCCCGATCACGTCACCTTGTTTAACTACAAACGCAATGTCCTGCGTACCCCGGCGAATAACAAATTGCGGATGGATGACGAACGCGGTCGGGAGCACATCAAACTGAGTACCGAATACGGCGGTAAGAGCCAGCTTAACCTGGGGTATCTGGTGGACAGTCAGAAACCGCACCCGGATAAACGGGGCGAAGGTTTTGAATTGCGCACTGATGACTGGGGCGCGATCCGGGCCGGGAAAGGGTTGTTTATCAG
>NZ_JAJAFX010000171.1:0-1681 GCF_025384845.1 Photorhabdus temperata
ATATAATAGACTTTTAACAACAGCTAAAATATTATTTTCAAAGATGTTATTAACACAGAAAAATAAAATAGGCTAATGGTGCAGGAGCAGTAAATTAATGAATATAGAACAAGAGTTATATAACGCCGCAGTTAACTTAATTGAAAAGCGATACCCCAAAGGATGGGGTGGTGCAGCCGCAGTACGAACAGAATCGGGTAAGATTCTAACCAGCATTGCCCCTGATACCAAAAATGACGCTTTATCCCTTTGTATGGAAGTCGGTGCCTATTTAGAGGCACATAAGCTTAATGAAACGGTAACACACTCCTTATGTCTCTGTCGTGAAGATGCCGGTTGTGAATATATCATTTTGACACCCTGCGGAATATGCCAAGAACGTTTGGTGCATTGGGGTGGTTCAGTTAAGGCAGCCGTGACTAATGAAAAAAACGAGCTGTTATTTAAAACAATACGTGAATTGCAACCTTATCATTGGTCAGCAGTTAATGGAGAAACGCTCTAATTTTTGTGATTTATGTTAGTTCAGTTATTTTCTTTTATTTCTAAATATTTCTGATAGTTAATACTCAGTACCATAGCTGTATTTTCTTTTTTCAACAAAATAGACATTCATCGGAAAGCTTAAGTCATTCGTATTCTAAGCGTATTAGCTATCAAAAAAGTGTAAATTTCGCTATGGCACTAAATATCTTGGGTATATTTTGATTGCAAAATATCAGATTATTTATTACTACCAATTGCACAAAAATAGTTAACCTACTGAGTTATAAGAATATTTCATTATTCATTTTGTGAATTAAACTATAATTTACGTGAATTATGATAAATCATCTGTACAATAATTCAATATATTGCTTATGAAATAATATTACTTAATTTAAGGAAAAAACATGAGTCTCAAGCCCCAGAATGATTTTAAAGCTTTTTCTATTAGTAATAATGCAAATGTAGTGAGTCAAGAAAGATATGAAGAAAGTCGGAGTTTAAAAACTGGGTTTCCACCAGATAATATCACTACTCATGAATTAAACAAGGTGTTACGTCAGTCGTCCACGATATCCTCTGTTGTTGCTAATTTTATCGCAACACACTCCGGAGGAGATGATGTTCTGGATGATGGCGATATAGCTAAACTCACAGCCCAATTAAATAGTGCTTTAGAGAAAAAAATCACAACAGAAATTCCCAATACCTCATTAACACAAAAAGGAATTGTTCAACTCACAGACAAAACAGGCAATAGTGACACACTCGCGGTAACCCAGAAGCTGGTTTCCGATATAAATGATAATGCTAATAATAAACTGGCAAAAGACCAAAACGGTGCAGATATCCCTGATAAAAATGAGTTTGTGAAAAACCTCGGTTTGTCGGAAACGGTGAATAGGGCGAATGGTGCGGTACCGAGCAGCCGGAAAGTGAACGGTAAGGCGTTGACCGGGGATATCAGTTTGAGTGCCGGGGATGTGGGGGCTTTGCCGATTTCGAGTACATTAAGCGCTCAAACAGGCACCTTAAGAATAAACAATGGATCGAATTGGCCGAATATCGAATTCAGAGCAGCAAACAAGCATTTTATCGGTATTGAAGGAACAGCTGGCAATCGTTTGACAATATACGCTAATGATGAAAACGGCAATCGCAAATATACTTTAGTAACACCAGAAAAATCCGGCAC
>NZ_JAJAFX010000172.1:0-1479 GCF_025384845.1 Photorhabdus temperata
GGAGTTAAACACTTAATTATTTTCGCTGATATGGATCTGCATTCAGCAACCGGCCATGCGGCAGCGTTTGAGTGCGCCAGAGGCAATCTCATTGCCAAAAATGATTTAGAAACGGTCAGTATTCGCTGGCCCGATCACGGTGATTTTAATGACATGCTACTTAACGGTGATGAAGTGCGTGAACTGTCTTTTAATAAGTGGGTGGAATAATGAAGATAACTGATAACTTAAAACATAAGGCGCTGTTTGCCATTCCTGAACCAAGCTACGGCACGGCACTGGCAACCGTAAAACCATTACCCGTTCAGCGGAAGATTACCGGAAACAAACAGGTGGATGCTTATTTGTGGGTGCTGGAGGTTATTCAAACCAACGAACCCGCCCACCTTGACGCCGCCGAGGAAGCTTTGAATAAGCTGAAAATTACCCCCAAAGAGGCTCAGAAGAAATATTCTGATTACCTGATGAAGTCGGGTGCACACGTCTTTCAGATTGCGCTTGGCACGATGAGCATGGATAACCCACAGGGCTATATCAACAGAGCGAAAGCCCAGATCAGGGAGGCGGCCAAGGTCAGGGCTTCTTTTGCAAGCTATGAGGCCGCGCTGGAACTGACTGAACCAGAAAAATTAATGCTGGTGGGGGAGCTGGCAGAAATTTATGAACCTTTCTACTACTGGAACGAGAAAGAACAGGCGGAAGGGTGTATGCGTGGTGATCGCATTAATGAAACGGATAAATTACGCCAGGCGACGGCCAAGGGTTTCATTGAACAGCTCCCCGAACCGCACACATTGTCTGATGTCATTCGTGAGTTTCTTTATTGGGATTGGTTATATCAGATGCGTAATGTGGCCGCTAAAGAACTTGATCCGGGCGGATACGGTGACAGTGATCGGTATTATATCTATGACCGGGAGAATTATCTCGAAAAGAGGCTAGCCACTATCCAAGCTGTGGATCGTCAGGAAGCGATAGACGTCTGTAAATGGGTACTGTCTGAAGAGCGATTCCATGACCGCTCAGGTCTAACAGACAAGATTATTCTGAATCTGGTGGGAGAGTGTGCCGCATGAAACTCGAATCAGCATTAAAACATTTCAGCCCGAAAGGACTGGTCGTCAATAGTTCACCCAAATGCACATCAACGGATCGGATTACGGGGACGGATGTGATGGCGGCATTGGGGATGGCTGAATCTAAAGCCACTTTTGGGATGGCGGCGTTCTTGGGTAAACATGGTGTCAGCAATGAAGATACCGTTCGAACCGTTGAGCAACTGACTTTGTATGCTAAACGTCAGGTCCCCAAGCTCATTACCAAAGCCAGCGGGCACCGGTTAGGAAAATGTCTGGTGATATTGGCAAAAATGGCTTTTGAAGAATATTCCCGATCGGCCGCTACAACCACTTCATGCACCCATTGCAATGGACGCGGGCTAATATCAGTTCAGCGTGATGTGATTAAGTATGCAGGGTA
>NZ_JAJAFX010000173.1:0-1363 GCF_025384845.1 Photorhabdus temperata
GCCGGAGGGGGAACCGGCTTCGCCCTGACTACAGGTTGCCGCGATACGCAACCGGCGACGACCATTGACAACATCATTGCGAAGAACGTCGATTTCAGATTTGGCATTGGCAAGTTCCTGTGTGTGCTTCACATCCAATTCGTTCAACATGGTAATGTGTGAGTTCTGATAGTCGATAGTGTCTGTGAGTTGCTGAATGTCTTCTTGCTGCTGCTTTGTAACATGACGTTCTCTCTGTAACGCAGAGTGATAGTAATACGCTGTCAGTGAAATAACGATTAGTGCGAGTATCGTGTAGTAATGAGCATTGAATTTCATGACCGTCTGCCAACAAATTGATTGTATTTCTCGTTTAAAAAACCGAATCCAAAAACAATTGGCATCAAAATAACAAACAGCGGCCACATGAGTGACATAAACATAATTAACCCAAAACTTTCCGGGTCATTAGATCGTTTTTCTATCAATGTAAAAATAATCAATGCCGCAATCACACCGAGAAAATAAATGACTGGAACCAGAATCTGAATAATGCTCATCACTCAATTCCTTATAGCAACTCAAACGCCCGTTCGAACGTCTCCGGTGAATAGGGTTGCTGATTTGCGTTCTCCATCTTGATAATACCTTCAGCTAAAGCGAACAAGGTTATCTTGTCTTGGGTAGATATACGCTCATCCGCAGAGACGCCCACCTTCTTAGCCGCAAACTGAATATAATTTTCCGTATTATTCTCGTGGGGCGGTGCGTAACGATTGATAATCTCTCTGACTGTATTCAGTTTGTGCTTGCGTTGGTAGTTTTGCAGCAATTTGAACAACGCCCGGATACCATACTCCGGCGACTCAAACCGGCAGAACCGAGGTTCAATCGTTGGATCAAGAGGTAATTGACCGAGCCAGTCGTTGAAACGGTTATAGTCAATATTGCCGGGATTATTGTTTCGTATGCCCCTGCTTATTATACTCATTCTTTTATCCCCGCTTTATTACGCAAAGTCCCGCGCATTAATTGGCCGAAAAAATCCGTTCCCAGATAGCCAATAATCACGCTGCCGATATAAGCCAGATCCGTACTCAGATTTAAGAAGACGAGCAAGTCACGAATAAACCATGCAATAAGTGCACACATCAGCGCGTCAATCATCGTCTTCCAGAACTTACCGCCGTTATATCGGCCTCTGAGGTAAGCCATTGTTGCAGCCAGTGCCGCCCCTAAACCTTGTTCTTTGACTGATAACAGCCATAACCATAGCTGCATCCAGATGTCAGGCTGCTTGTCCATGAGTTTCATATCCACCCCCATAAAATGGGCGTCCGTGGGGTGAACTATGTTACCCCTGTGAGTTGTAGTTAATTAAAGA
>NZ_JAJAFX010000174.1:0-1327 GCF_025384845.1 Photorhabdus temperata
TCGAACCGCCCACTTATGTGCCCTCTTGGAATACGTCAATATGCGCGCTCCAATTACTGGGGTTCGTTTGGAAACCTCTTCAATTAAAGCTAACCAGACATGCAATGTCACTTCATCATGGGGTAATTTACCCATTTTTGGGAAAACGTGAATTTCGAAAGAACGCAATATCTGGTCAGCGTTAACCTTTGAACCTTGCATTGTCGTTTTCCACCATTCCCTTATGAGGCTCTCTACTGTTACGGCACTCAATGCAGATTCTTTGCGAACACGTTTAACTGTTTTAGGATTGCGGTGCTGCTCTAATTCCCCACGATAAAAAATCACTGAGTCACGCGCATCTTTTAAGCTCGTTGCTGGATAAGTACCGATATCAATCCGATCCCCTTTTCCGTCCCAGCGATATCTAAACTGAAAAACTACCTTTCCCTTAGGAGTAACACGGACTGATAAGCCATCCCTGTCTGACTTGGTAATCATATTTTCTTGTGGTTTGCCACTGATTGAGCGCAGCCATGAATCAGTAATAGCCATATCAATTTCCTTAAAAAATAATACAGCTTTTAATGTAGTTTATGTACACTGACATGTACATAATTTTCATGATGCCAAGTGAATATTTATGATTACCATTGACTAAGACAAACCAAGATAGAATAAATTTCAATTTAAAATCAATTATTTAAGTTAATTTTCATGACTAAGGATGATCATTAATGTTGAGGAGTGATTGCATCAAGGCATTTCGCTGCCGGATATGTTTTTGCACCATTTCCAGTAGCGCGACCCGTTTATGTGTCAGGATTTCATCGTCGGGGATTACCGTCACATCTACCAGCGGGAAGGGACCGGAATAAATTTCCTTCGCCAGAGCCGGATCATCAAAGCAGTCGAACCAATTGGTACTCCAGGGATACGGCTGTATTTTCCCGTGATAAAACAACATCGGAATGACCAGCGGCAATTTTTCATGTCCCTGCTCCAGATGCCGTTGCATGGCTGAAATACCGTAGCGCATAAGTCGAAATGCCATCATTTTGTCCGGGGAACTCTGGTGTTCGATCACGCAATACACGTAACCGTCACCCTGCGCCGTTTTCAATGAATACAAAATGTCGGAATAATGCGCCCGCAGATTATCTTCAATAAACGACCCTGATTCCAACCGCAGTGTATCCAGATCACAAACTGCCCGTAATGTCGCAGGCAAATGAATCTCCAGGAAGTCTCTAGCCGTATCGATATGACTTAAAAACTGTTTAAAAACAGCGTCATGTGGCGTTGGTGTATTTTTTCTCTTCATCGGTGAATGGTAGCATACTTTCTT
>NZ_JAJAFX010000175.1:0-1319 GCF_025384845.1 Photorhabdus temperata
GGCCTGCCGCCCCACACCTTTGTCGTCGCCGGGTTTTCACTCAGTGAAAGCCTGTCCACCCCGTTTAAGCTGACCGTCAGCTTAGCCAGTGCCGACCCGGCCATTGATTTCGCCGCGGTCCTCGATAACCGCGCCACCCTCGCCATCCTGCGCGCCGGGAAAATCGAGCGCACCGTCACCGGCATGGTCGCCAGCTTTGTTCAGGGCAACACCGGGAAACATCAGACCCGCTATGAGATGACCCTCCGCCCCGATATGTGGCGCACCACCCTGCGCCAGAATTCACGGATTTTTCAGCAGCAGGATATCAAAACCATGCTCACCACCCTGCTCAAAGAAAGCGGCGTCCGCGATGTGGCGTTCCGGCTGCGCCATCCGCACCCGGAACGGGAATTCTGCGTCCAGTACCGGGAAACCGACTTTGACTTCCTGCAACGGCTGGCCGCCGAAGAAGGCCTGTTTTACTTCTTTGAATTCACCGGCAACAAGAACACCCTGGTGTTCGCCGACGTGGCGGGCGCCCTCGCCAAAGGCCCGGTCTTGCCCTATCACCCGGGCGAGGCGTCCCAGGCACAGCAGTTGTGCGTCACCGCGCTGACCCGGCAGGCTCAGGTTCGGCCGGCCACCGTGGAACTGAAGGATTACACCTTCAAAAACCCGGTCTGGGCCGCCGAGTTCCGCCACCATATGCGGGAACACCCTCTCCAGCACACCGGCTATGAACACTTCGATTTTCCCGGCCGTTTCAAAGACGAGCAGCACGGTGCCGATTTCACCCGCTACCGGCTGGAAGCCCTGCGCAATGACGCCCTGACCGGCCACGGGGACAGTAACCACGCCGCGATGCTGCCGGGGGTCCTGTTCACCCTCACCGACCACCCCCGCGATGACCTTAATCAGCTCTGGCAGCTGGTCAGCGTCGCCCACAACGGCAGCCAGCCGCAGGCGCTGGAACAGGCCGGCGGCGAGTCAGGCACCGTCATGAGCAACCAGTTCACCTTTATCCCGGCGCATCAACACTGGCGTCCGAGGCCGGGGCGCAAACCGGTGATGGACGGCCCGCAGATTGCCAAAGTCGTCGGCCCGGCCGGGGAAGAAATCTTCTGCGACCCGTACGGGCGTATCCGGCTGCAATTTCTGTGGGACCGGTACGGCCAGAGTGACGACCACAGCTCCTGCTGGATACGGGTGACGCAACCGTGGGCCGGCCAGGGCTGGGGCATGCTGGCTATCCCGCGTATCGGTCAGGAGGTGGTGGTGGACTTTCTCGACGGCGACCCGGACCAGCCGATTGTCACCGGCCGCACCTATCACGCCAG
>NZ_JAJAFX010000176.1:0-1161 GCF_025384845.1 Photorhabdus temperata
AATGTCCCGGTTGTCAATATCGCCACACCGAATGATGCCGGGATATCCCATAACACCTACCAAGAGTTTAACGTTGCCACTCAGGGCGCCGTACTCAATAACGCCACTCAGACGGTGCCATCACAACTGGCCGGGCAGCTTAACGCCAACCCTAACCTAAACGGCAAAGCAGCGGAACTGATTATCAATGAAGTCACCGGCAACGGGCGCTCTGAACTGCAAGGTCAGTTGGAAATTGTTGGCAATAAAGCCAATGTGATGATTGCCAACCCTAACGGCATTACCTGTGATGGCTGTGGTTTTATTAATACTGCCAGTGCCACCCTGACCACCGGGAAACCCCAGTTTGACAAACAGGGTGCGCTGGAAGCGTTAGAAGTTAAACAAGGCCAGATCACCATTGGCGGCAAAGGGCTGGATGGCAAGGCGACGGATTATGTCGATATCATCAGCCGGGCGACGGAATTAAATGGCAAGATTCAGGCCAACACCTTGTCACTGACGCAGGGCGCCAACCGCATCAGCTTAAAAGACGGCACGATTAATGCTCTCGCCGGAGAAGGTGCTAAACCGCAATTAGCCATTGATACCAAAGCGTTGGGCGGCATGTATGCCAATAAAATCCGGCTGGTCGCCACTGAGGATGGCGTTGGGGTTAATTTGAAAGAGTTAACCAGTGACCAGCGTGATATCACCTTAAACGCTAATGGTAAAATTGAATTAGGCAATACCAAAGCTAAAACCGACTTAAATATTATCGGCAAAGAAACTGATATTGCCCCCAATATTACCGTGCAAGCGGGACAAGATATTACCCTGGCAAACACCACCCTGGAGAATAAAGGCAGCGTAACCGCCGGCCGGGATATGCGGGTATTCGGTGACACCGTGCGCAATACCGGTGATAAAGCCTTACTGCAAGCCAACGATAATCTGTGGATACAGAAAGATGCACAGGGAAATAAAGGTCAGTTAGTCGAGAACAGATCAGCGACGATAAAAACCGTGAAGGGGGATTTGGTTGTCCGCACGCATAAATTAAATAACGTGCGCGATGTTTTCACCACCCAGTGGCATGAAAAAAAACCAGATTCACAAGCATTCACCGCTAATGTGCTTGGCAACGGTTGGAAAGATGATCCTAATCTGTTGATCATCATC
>NZ_JAJAFX010000177.1:0-1127 GCF_025384845.1 Photorhabdus temperata
CGCACCGACATGCTCGACTGGTTTAACACCCGCTGCGGCAACGCCCTGCGCCAGCACGACTACACCGCCCGCGACCTGCGCCTGATTTACCGGGCTGAACGGGCCTTACAGCTGATAGTCGACCGGCTCCAGCAGTCCGATTTGAAACGCCTGCCCAAAGTCGAAAACCTGCTGTGGTTTTTCCAGAACACCGCAAAAAAACTGGAAAATACCCGTATCCTGCCCACACCGGCACCCAGGCCTGTCCAGATGCCGCCGCTGGTTTACCTGGCTAACGCCGAGCCGGAACCGGCTGAACCGGAAACCGACGACGCCCCCGGCTACGACAGCCATCAGCCCAAAGTCCAGGTCCGTTTCCCTGAGCCGCCGCCCCGGATGAGTGCCTTGCAGGGCTTTGGACTGGGCGTCCTGCTGGGCGCGTTTGTTCTGACCGGCAGCTGGCTGGGGCTTTACCGACCGCTGCAACACCAGCTCACGGCCCTGACCGGTACGCCGGACGGCGCGAGACTGGCCTGGCTGTACCAGCCTGACCTGCAAAACTATGAACAACAGCTGACCCGGTTAGCGGACACCTCCCCGCTGGTGGTGCTGCAACATGCCGAACAGCTGACCGGCCTGGCACAAAAGACCTGGCCGCAGGACCGCGAACAGCAGCGAGAAACCGCCCGCTGGCAACAGTTACAGGCCGTCCGGCTGGATAACGCCCCGCTACCGGGCAGCTGGCATCAGACCCAAAATCAGCTCCAGCAATTAGCCGACAAAATCCTGGCGCAGGAGCGTAACCGCGGCAGTTTCACCCTCTCCTACCTGAAAACCGCGATTTATCAGATTCAGACCAGCCACAACCGCGACGTGCCGCTGGAAGAGTTGCTGCGCCAGTTCTCCGCGGCAGTCGAACAGGGACATCCTGTCTCACCGGCGCTGAGAAAAAAGACCGACGACCGCTTTAACGCCCTGCTCAGTCGCTACTATGCGTTGCAGAAAGACGCCGGGCTGACCGCGCTCCCGGAAAAAAACCGCCCGTAACGTCAGAAAAGGAACCCTTATATGTCATTGCAGAAAAAATCCGCCGGGCAAATCGCCCAACACCTGGCTGACCGGATGACCGCGCAACCCGCCGGCGGGTT
>NZ_JAJAFX010000178.1:0-1124 GCF_025384845.1 Photorhabdus temperata
TTTTATCCATAAGATGACGAATTAACCGTACAAAATAAGCCACGCTTTATTCTTGTTGCAATCTTATCTGTTTACCGTTATTTATCCACAACTTCCCGTAATAATGGCCTTATTTATGACTCAGAAAGCCCTGTTTGACTACCTCGAAGCCTTACCTGACCCACGTCAACAAGCAAAATGTTCTCATGTGCTATCTGAGGTCATTTTTATGGCACTTTGTGCCATGATGTGTGGTTTTGATACCTGGTCCGAAATTGCGCTCTTTGCTCAGGAACGCGAAAAATGGTTTAAGCGTTGGTTAACCCTGGCAAATGGGGTTCCCTCACATGACACTTTTAACCGGATTTTTGCCATTATGCCAGCCAGTACCCTGCAATCATTGTTTCAGGAATGGGTGGATCATATTTTGAAAAAGGAAGGTCTTTCAGGGCAACTGGCGGTTGACGGTAAGGCGTTAAGGGCAACAGCAAAAGGTCGGGGAGCTAATCGTATCCATACCGTCAATGTCTGGTCAACTGAACTGGGACTCTGCCTTGGGCAACAAAAAGTGGAGAAAAAATCCAATGAAATAAAAGCCATTCCTGAACTTCTCCAATTATTGGCGCTGGAAGGATGTCTTGTGAGCATTGATGCTGCGGGAACGCAAACAAAAATCGCCGAGATTATTCTGGAAAAATCCGCGGATTATTTGCTGGCAGTCAAAGATAATCAGCCGACACTGGCCGCTGAAGTCAGCGCGCAATTTCACGCTTTTTGGGCGAATACGCCAAAAGATCTTGCCGGCCCCTCTTTCTACGAACAATTTGATAATCAGCATGGTCGCCAGGAACATCGCCGATGCTGGCAATTCCCTGTTGGTGAGCAGATGCCCATTTGTCAGAAATGGAAAGCAAAGACGATAATAGCAGTCCAATCTGAACGGACAGAAAAAGGACGTGGGCATGATTTTGTCCGATTTTATATCAGTAGCCAGCCAATGAATGCGGAGAAAGCCTTGCAAGCAACACGCTCTCACTGGTCGGTGGAGAATCATTTACACTGGTCACTTGATGTTGCGTTTCGAGAGGATAAACTCCAGGCCCGGATAGGATTTGCCGGTGAAAATTTAGCTGTACTCAGAAAAT
>NZ_JAJAFX010000179.1:0-1122 GCF_025384845.1 Photorhabdus temperata
TCGGAAACGGTGAATAGGGCGAATAATGCCGCGTCAACTAATGACTTTAATTCATTGAAAACAGTGGTTGATAGCAAAGCAAACAGTGCAGATTTAGCGAGAAAAATCGATGTCGGACAATTTGGTATTGGGGCCTCAAGGGGAATGGATATGCCTGATGGTGATTACAATAACGCCATTATCAGCGGTGTTTATGCTGGACCTGGGAGCCCGTCAAAAAATGGGGTAGGTAGTACTCCCTATGGCCCTTGCTTTGTTATGGCCCGCGTTCCTGACCATATCTTGCAGCAAGCGTATTATAAAAACCAATTCTACTATAGATACAGAGAGTATGGGAAATGGGGAGATTGGTACTACGTAATGACATCAGATCAATGGACTGTAGACGCAAATGGGTTCTACAAGAAGGCTTCCCCTGTTATTAACATCTGGAACAACAAATTTGAGACAAATGACGAGTCAAAAGGCGCAACTGTTGAGCGTCTTTCAGAGGGCCTTTACCTTATCAAGGGTGTTCTTGGATTCAATGCTGATGCAATGTGGGGCGGTGTTGATGGAGGTATTGAAATACCATTATGCAAAAATAAATTACCGCTGGTTTGGGTTGATTACGAAGTACTGCCCGATGGTACAATCAAATTGATGACCTACCACCGAGAACAGCTAGACACACCAGCATTCGCCAGAAATGCGAGAGAGGGCTATGCTAACGGTGATTTAATTGATATCCCTATGGGTAGATTTGTCTCCGTTCGTGTGCAAATGCCGGCATCTGATGATAATGAGACTCCATCCATGGTGAATCTTTAACCCGAAAAAGTAGCGGGTTCAACACTGGTTCAATTCCTTTGCTGCTTTTTGTCGCTGATTCCAAACTGAATCTTCCAGCATTTGCACACGAACATTAATCACTCGTCCATCGGGGATGTCGCATAGCTCACCATCATTGTAATAAACGACTTCCCCTGTTGCAGTTATACTTTTGACGCGCTTATTTTGTGCAAATTTCGGCGCGTCTGTATTTTGACGATGGTAACACTCAATTGTTATATCACCACTGGATGTATCTACATATTCATTAACCCAGATAAGATTTAACCCGTTACTGTCTGCCGGGACGAT
>NZ_JAJAFX010000018.1:0-87941 GCF_025384845.1 Photorhabdus temperata
TTTGGTGATATCTCTGTTGTAATGCATTGAGAGCGGGAATTAATTTCCTTGGAATTGGCGCTAATTTATCTGCATACTTATTTTTAGATAATGTAACCGTACTCAATGACACTGAAAATTCGGCGGAATTTACCCAGGGTACAAGTTGTCCTGAATCAGTCTTTTTCAGTAATAACACCTCAACGGTTTCAATATCACTGTAGCGGGTATGAATATCGGCATCATCTTCATACCAATTATCGGCACTTCGATCACAATAACCATATAACTGCCACTGCAACCAATAAGACTTCGCTTTGGCTTCCTGACTTCGTTCCTCATCAATTAATACATTTTCCTGGCGTTTTAACTTTTCAGGCGCTTGCTCATAAGCATGACCATAAACCGCATCAATTAACTCACGGGTTTCCGCAGGCATACGTATTGCACCCAGCTTTCTCAATACACGCATGCTTAACCACAAACGTGCAGGCGAACGATAAACATATTGTGTGCTGCGGAAATTATGGCTTAACCAATCTGATTCGGGTTGCTCCTTCCAATCAGGCGCGTGGATAAAGAGTATTGGCGCAGAACGTGAATCTTTAATTCCATGTTGATAAACGCCATCGCTATCACGAGTATGACGTTGCAAACGCCCTGCTCGCTGAATCAGATCATCAATAGGACAAATATCTGAAATCATCACATCGGCATCAGCATCCAAACTTTGCTGGAATACTGGTGTAGCAATTAACGCTTTACCGCGGCGTATTTCACTATGACTATTTTTACCAAAAATAGTCATTACATGATTTTCAATTTCTTTCCGGTGTTGCAATACGAACCGGCTATGAAATAACAGACAACGTTCAGGTTCAGTGAGTAAGCTTCGCAGCGCCTGATAAGCCTCAATAGCATCGTCTACTGTATTTCGGATCCAAACAACACATTGCCCTTGTACAATCGCAGCCAATACTTTTTCAACACAACAGACAAAGCTATTTAAGAAATCAACCTTGACTTCCCGGCTAACATCTTTTCGACTTGATAACGGTTGTTCAATAACGGGCGATATGGCATTCAAGCTTATTTTTGTCGCTAAAGGAAAATCCGTTTTTTGCAATAATTGTGAGCTCAATCCACCGGCGTTCAACCAAATGTCCGTTAAACGCTGACGCTGTTTCAGGGTCAGTGTCGCTGTCAGCAAAATAGCTGAACCACCTTGATAGAGATGCAGAGCTAATAAATTTTCCAATAAATTAAACATAAATTCATCAGCAGCATAAACTTCATCAACAATTAATACCTTACGATTAAGGCCAAATAATCTCAGGGCCTGATAACGTCTGGGTAATACAGCCAATAAAGCCTGATCAATAGCGCCTATTCCAACAGGCGCTAACAATGCTTTCTTGCGTGGATCCGCCAGCCATTGATTGCACTGTGCTGAAGTGGTGATATCTGTTTCACCATAACTTCTGTCTGGGTGATCTAACGCCAGAATGGCTTCATGAAATTGAGCATTCATCTCTTGTGCACCATGAGACAAAATAATATCTGGTTTACTGCCATCGTCTGTTGATAGCATTTGCTGATAATATTCAGCAATCCGGTGAAACATTGCATTGGAAGACGTCATGTCAGGCAAACCGAAATAAAAACCGTCGGCTGCTTTTATTCTCATTAAACGATGTGTCAGCGCTAATGCCGCCTCTGTTTTTCCTGCCCCGGTAACATCTTCTAAAATAAAGAGTTGAGGAGAATCATCTACAGGTATTGATTCAGCCCACTTCTGTAATGGCGTCGCAGCAAAACCGTAGTGGTCCTGAATAGAAATAAATGGCTTTACTATCGGCACCTTGCCTAAATCTGTCGCCATCACCGCTTTTTTTGCCATGGCTTTAGCATGTTGCCAATAATCTGCTAATGGCATAGGTTCAGATTGATATACAAAATAGCGATTATCAGAACCAATCCAATCCGCCAATATTGCAATACCAGCAAACTGCCAGCTCACTTGCTCTAATCGCCGTCGCCATTCTTTGGATTGTAATTTTTCAATAGGAAACTCAGGTTGGAGTAATTCAATTAAGTGGTGAACAAAGAGTGTGGCGGCATTGAGATTATGAGGTTCAGTAAAATATTCGATAGCTTTATAGTCTGTTTTATCTATTGGCTGACCATGATGTCCTAATACACAGTCCATCAGCACCATTAAGGTATCGAAAATCTCTTGCTGTTCTCTCCGTTTAATATCCTCAATATTAATCAGCTTTTTAAGCAACTTCGGTTTGATATGTTCCCAAAAATACAGCCCCATACGGTCATGACAAAAATAACGTCCATCATAGCCTTTACAGCAATAAGGTCGATACAGACCGACTGACTGACTGGGAAATAATTTTTGAAAAGCAGATGCAAATTTACCAATATCATGCAACGTCAGTACAAAAGAGACAATACCTTGTAACTGTTTTGTCGATAACGCTAAAAAATGAGTGAGATCTTTAGTCAGCGATCTTTCTAAAGAAAGTAACTGTCTGCCGACAGCCGCGACATCCAAGCAATGATAAGGGAGTAGATGATAATCTGTACTCTCAGCTTCTGATGTTCGCTTTGCCTTACCCCAATATTGAAAATAAATTGGTATTTCCATTTAAAATCCTTACTTAAACATTTCTTTTACCTACTTTTAGAACATAATGCGAAAATTTAGATCAAAAAAATACTACTTTCTGTTTTTTTGGGATAATCCCGTATAAAGATGCCTTACTTAAACAGATAAACTTCAAGTTCACCTTTGTTAAGCACAAAACAGAATTAAAGCGACATCGTATTGCAAGGAACAACTTGATAACGTGACTAACCTTATACATCCATTTGATAAATAAGGATAACTAGGTGAAAGATTTGTACCGTCTCATCAAGGATTCATTTACGCTGGCAACCCTGCATATATTAATGTCTGACCAAGTTGAGATGAAAATACTGATGGGTGTTTGGCGATGTCAATACAATCATATGCGAATCGCATTCAGTCTTTAGCGGTACAAGCTTAAATCCTGATGCGATAACATAGTGAAGGGGCTGATTTACTAATAAAAATAACTTAATAGAATGATTAATATAGATATTTTCACAGATGAACGACTTCCAGTAAGAACATGGTGCGATTATGGCGCAATTCAGATAATCGCGCCACTTTTGCGCCATCAATATGGCGCAATAAAAACGTTACTATTTTTATTTGGTTGAAATAAAATAATTTTCTATCAATTATTTTAAGGATGTTGTGTTAATCGATATTTACATCCAACAGGATTTCAATGGCACCGCTACGTAAAAAACGTTGAGTTTTAGGTGTAACACTCACTTTTTCACTCACAGGAAGAACTTCAATACCTGTACCTAAAAATACCGGAATCGTGGTCAAGAATACTTGCTGTAATTCACCAACCTTAGCAAAATACGCAGCAGCAATATCTCCTGCTGCTTTATTGGTTATGGTAATATTCAGCCCTTCATGCTTTGGTAATGTCCGATGAGAAAGAACAAATGCGGGAATATTTTTGTATGGCCAATCATCCGATGAATTTGCCATTATCCATTCGTATGTTCCCGAACCCATAATCACAGCACCAATACCTTGGTAAAAATCATCATAAGGTGTTGCGTCATCTCCAAGTACAAACTCATCTAACCAATCCAGAACGTGGGTATTATTAGCAATAAAACCGTCTATTGTCGCAGCGACGTAATAAATTAGTTTCGGCATTATTCTTTCCTATCAAACACGATGTTAAGATACTCTTCTCCCAGAGTATATATATTAAAACATAGATTTATTCGTACCA
Source organism: Photorhabdus temperata (assembly GCF_025384845.1). Taxonomy (NCBI): domain Bacteria; kingdom Pseudomonadati; phylum Pseudomonadota; class Gammaproteobacteria; order Enterobacterales; family Morganellaceae; genus Photorhabdus; species Photorhabdus temperata. Next base: position 3,837 of record NZ_JAJAFX010000018.1, read on the forward strand.
TTTTATATCCTAATACCACTCTCTATATCGCAAAGAGAAATACCGAAACACAGCTCTTTACATCTACAAACGTAAATCTCATCGTTTGTTCGATATCGCCTGAACACAGATTGAAAAATTCTCAGAATTAAAAGAAGAAGTAAAATGTATCACTAAGCATAAATATCAATATCCAACCAATAGATTAGAATAATTTCCCAAAATTCTACGGGGAAATTATATTTTCCACTGTAACTTTCTCCATATTATATTCTATTTAAGTACTTAATATATTAGCCATTTTAATGTATTGATGCAAAATAATTCTGTTACACGACAAAGGAGTATCTATCTTAAATTCTCGATCGCCTATTTAAAGCTTGTATAATTTAGTCTTGCTAATGATAAATAAAAAACCAATCTGAGCAACATATCCCCGCAAATTATTTATTGGTAACGGAGAGTAATTACCTGTAACATACCAAAAATGATAATGATTTGCATTTACATTGTAAAATGGCATGAAAATGACCGTTAATGCTTTAGACACTCAAAAGATCCAGTGGATGTACGTCCACAATCATGATTGGCTATTCCGTTGGCTTAAGCATCGTCTTCACTGCGATGAAACCGCCGCAGACCTGGCTCAAGATACTTTTGTCAAATTACTTCGCTCGCCCTTGCCACAGCAGTTAAATGAACCTCGTGCCTATATCGTCACTATCGCTAAGGGGTTGATGATTAACTGGTATCGCCGTCGATCACTTGAACAGTCTTATCTGGATCTGCTCGCCAGCCTGCCCGAGCAGCTTATTCCTGCACCAGAGCAGAGACTTATTATCCTCGAAACGCTTCAAGAAATTGATATGATGCTCAGTCAACTCCCCACGCCGGTACAGACTGCTTTTTTGCTCTCCCAGATAGAGGGAATGAAATATGAAGATATTGCAAATCACATGAATATTTCACTATCTACGGTAAAACGCTATATGAAACAAGGTTTTTATCAGTGCCTGATAGCGATGGCATAGAGAGGTTGATATATGGCTTCTACCAATACATCCCACTCATTAAGTACAACCTCTGAAACGATACTTGCAGAAGCCGCAGAATGGCTGACCATTCTAAATGACAGCCACGTCAGCGAAGCTGACCGGGACGCCTGTGCCGCCTGGTGTGCACAAAGCCCAGAACATGCTCAAGCTTGGGAGCGTGCGCAATGCCTGTTAGCACGGTTACATCACTTACCGCCTCATATCGCATCACCTTTGTTGAGCAATAAACGTCCCCTTTCCCGCCGGGAAGCCATCAGAAAACTCACGCTCATGTTGTTAATACCAACTGGAGCATCGTTCTTCTGGCAATCCGATCAATTTAAGCTTCTGACTGGCGATTATCACACCGTTACAGGACAAATACAGCGCTGGTCATTGCCAGACAGCGGTCAGCTAACGTTAAACACACAAAGTTCAGCGGATGTTTATTACGACGATACCCAGCGGCTTGTTCATTTAAAATTGGGGGAAATGTATATTGAAACCCATAAAGATAGCCGCCAGCCGGTACGCCCATTTAAAGTACTAACCAAACAAGGCACTATTGTGGCGTTGGGTACAAAATTCAGCGTCCGCCAGCAAGCCTCCCATACTCAGGTAGAAATAGCAGAAGGGGCAGTTCGTATTATTCCAGATAATGGTTCATCACAAATATTGTATGCCGGAGAAGCGACGCATTTCACTCCGTTTGCCGTTTCTCCATCACATCTCAGATCAGCAATATCGCTAAGTTGGTTACAAGGTATGATAGTGGCTGATAATTTGCCGCTGGCAACAGTGATTGCTGAACTGAATCGCTATCGCTCCGGCGTGATCCGCTGTGATGATGCAGTAGCAAATCTGCGGGTTTCTGGCGCCTTTCCTATACGGGATACGGATTTGGCACTGCGTATGCTATTACAGACCTATCCGCTCTCAATGCGCAGCCTGACTCGCTACTGGATTACCCTCTATCCACCCAATGAATAAAAATAATTATTTTTACTGACACTTTTTTCAATCTCATACGGCATAGAGACAAAAGAAGCTTAAAAAGCGATGGAGAAATTGCCTATGCCATATCATGTTAACTGCCTGGGATCACAACCACGCTGGCAGAAAAAGTCCTTAACCACATTGTTATTTCCATTGATGCTACTGTCGGTACAGCCCATTTATGCAGCTACACAACCCGAGACCGTTTATTCCGTCAATATTCCGTCGGGGGCATTGGGAAATTCTTTGTCCCGTTTTGCGGCTCAAACAGGTACGGCGTTCTCCTTCGATCCGAATTTAACCCATGGACTGACAGCACCTTCATTAAACGGCAGCTTTACCGCCCATGAAGGTTTGGCACAACTGCTCACAGGCAGCCATTTACAACTGTCCCAACGCACCGATGGCAGTTATACGTTAGTAAAAATAGTAAGAAATATGACCAAAAAAGGTGCAATAACACTGAGCCCCCTTGCGGTAACAGGCAGTCGCGGGTATTCAGGTAATGAGCCGTTGCGTTTCGAGAGCACCACCATCAAAGGTAAAGATATCGAAAAATTTGGTGTGATCCACCCTGTTGATATATTTAAAACAACCCCAGGCGTATTGTCTGGTGAAGCACGCAGTTCAGGCAGCCTGGATGTGAATATACGGGGCCTGCAAGGACAAGGCCGGGTCTTAACCACCGTTGATGGCGCATCTAACCAGACTGCCTTGTATCGTGGTTATCAAGGTGTCTCCAATCGTTCCTTCATTGATCCCGATTTCATTGGCCGGGTAGACATCAGCAAAGGCCCGACAGGAAAAGGCGGTATGGGAGCCATTGGGGGTGTTGTGGAGATAAAAACCATCGAAGCCAGCGATATCCTGCTTGATGGACAAAAAATCGGACTTCGTCTAAAGGGAAGTCTATTGAATAACCATTCTAATCCTGACGATTATCAACGTAATGACTGGCCATCCCCATCAAAAACCTCTTTCTTTGATGCCAGGAATCGAACCGGGAGTATTGTTTTCGCAGTGGCCGAACCTTCCTATGAATTGCTGTTTGGTGCTTCTCAGCGCAAGCGTGGCAATTACCATTCGGGTAAACATGGGCCAGGAGCCAGGGAACGTGGGATGCCGGGTTACCTGTGTCAAAGCGATCCACAGGATTGCCTCATTCCACAATTCAGTGAACAGATGGCAGGTTATTCGCTGTATGCAATGGGCGATGCCGTTCCTAACACTTCTGAAGATAGTCAATCGTTACTGGGTAAAGGAAAAATTCGTTTTGGTGATGGTCATGAAATCTCCGCTATCGTTAGCCATTATCAAAATCTCTACGGAGAATCTTATGTCGCGGATATGGCAAACCTGAGCCAAACATTCATGATCTTAGATCAGGGTCCACTGACACGGCTCAATATGAACAGACACAGCCTCAATTATAAGTGGGAGCCGTCATCAAATCCCTGGATTAATTTGGACATAGGCGTGTGGCAGACACGAGTTAACGATCGCCCCCGAACTTCAAATAATACCCTCGGCGATAAAAAATTCATGCGTACAGTAGGGATGAATCTGAGTAACACCTCATTATTTGAGCTTTCAAAGCAAGATATTGAACTGAACTACGGCGCCAGTTTTATCCGTGAACGCACTGGCCCAAGCAAAGGAAAATGGGAGTATGCCGTTAATCGGGAAGGAGAGCGTAAGGAAGGTCATTTTTTCCTGAACGGCAGCTATATGCCTACCGAACGTCTTACCTTAATGGGTGGATGGGATTACAAATCCTATCAGGTAGAAGATTATGGCCCAGTGCCTTCTCTTCGTCGGAAACTGGTCTCAGGAAAAGTAAACAACAAGCAGGATCATGCTCATGGTTACTGGGCAGGAGTTAAATTTGAACTTAATAATGAAACTGCGTTACATGCCAAATATACCTATGCGCCACGTTTTCCATCAATGGTTGAAGGTATTCGTGGCTACATGATGAGTGTTGACGACCATATAAAACCTGAAATTTCAAAAAATATAGAATTAGGGCTGACATCTCGTTTCCCGGATGTAATTGCTGACAATGACAGTGTAGATATCAAAATATCCTACTTCGATAATCGGGTGAAAGACTATATCAACCGATCATGGATGAATGATTATTGGAGTATGTATATCAGCAATATTAAAGCAGCAAAATTCGCAGGGTTAGAATTGGCGAGTGTTTACCACAGTGATCATTTTGATGCCCGTTTATCTATGAATTATTATACGAAAGTCAGATTCTGTACTGAAAATGAAGGTTGTGTCGCTCGCAGCCTCCCTTCGGATTATGCTACTAACCATATTCCGCCTAAATATGCTGTATCACTCGATCTGACACGAAAATTTCTAGATGACAAAATGTCCATCAACGCGAGAGTCTCACATTATGGTAAAAGATCTGTACCCGCAGCAAAACCGGGACAAGGTTCCGCTCTCCTGCTGGCCCCCATTATTTGGCGACCCGCAACAGTGGCGGATATCTCTCTGACCGCCCATGTGAATAAACATGTCGAGTTTGAGTTTGGTATAGATAACGTCTTCGACAAATATTATATCCAGCCTCTCAGCCTAGGTTATATTCCATCGCCGGGAAGAACATTTCGTGCCGGGATCACAACTTACTTTTAAATCAATCAGTTAAAATAAAGGCATATCACTGAGCTGATATGCCTTTTTCTGACAGCACGCCATTTATCCCCGTGAATACAGGGAACACTTTTTAACTTTATCTTTAATACATAAAAGATAAGGTTTATTCCCGAAAATACGGGAAACACAGACAAAGTGGTTAATTTATTTTTAAATATTTTAATAGGATAAAAGTTTTACTCAGTTTTTAAAGGACTAAATAGTAATAAACTTGAAAATCAAAACCAAACTTACAAATTAATACCAGATTCTACCTATATAAGTTTATAGAGCGTGCAAGTAATTAGTTTATTTAAGTTGTTATTATTAAAAAATTAATTAATTTAATTTTAAATAAAATTACTAAATAATTCCATTTCGTTATTAACAGTTCAAGATTAATTTCAACATGTATCGGAATTTTTTTATCAATATAGGAAAAAAATATTTTTCCACCTGTTGGACAAGACCTTACCTTTCATTAGCCATTTCTTGTACCCGGCAGATCTTATTTCGAATAAAAACAGAATGACCATGATATAAATATATTATTAATAGAAATACAAGGTGATTTTCAAATAATAAATAGTTTATGTGTAATTAATCATTCTTAGATGATCGTATGTAAAAATACATATTAACACATGGCGTTTTATAAAATAAAATCACGTTTGTTTGACACTTAATTAATCAAAAATTATCTTCAAATAAAATATCAATTATTTCTCTTCTTAATAAAACAAGAAGAATAAATGATAATGGCAATCTACAAAATTAAATGTCTTGTTCATTAAATTACTATTAAGTGAACTTGAAAAATTATTTTTTTAATAAGGTATACATATGAAAATAGACTCTGTTGATACATTAAATTTAGATAATACCCCAAATTATGTAACCGCATTATCCGGAATTGTCTCAGTGACAGGCAACGCCTATGGGCGTCTTGAGGTTTTCGGGATAGGTACTGACAACGCAGTGTGGCGTAATTGGCAAACAGTACCAAACACCGGCTCTTCCTGGTCTGGTTGGAGCTCGCTTGGTGGAGGAGTCACCAGTAAGCCTGCTGTTTACCTCAATGTGGACGGTCGATTGGAAGTATTCGTACGTGGCGCAGATAATGCGCTATGGCATAACTCGCAAACCGCCCCCAATGCTGGTTGGTCAGGCTGGCAGTCATTAGGTGGTGGGATCACCAGCAACCCGGCGGTATATGTCAACTCCGACGGCCGGCTTGAAGTCTTTGTACGTGGCGGCGATAACGCTCTCTGGCACATCTCACAAACCACACCCCATTCCAGTCAGTGGTCGAGTTGGCACTCTCTGGGGGGGACGATCACCAGCAACCCAGCGGTACATATCAACTCCGATGGCCGGCTTGAGGTCTTTGCACGCGGTGCCGACAATGCACTCTGGCACATCTCACAAACCGTTCCCCATGCTGGTCCGTGGTCAAGCTGGCACTCTCTGGGTGGTGGGATCACTAGCGATCCGGTAGTAGTCGGTAACTCCGATGGTCGGCTTGAGGTTTTTGTGCGCGGCGGTGATAACGCACTCTGGCACATCCGGCAAACTGTTCCCCATGCTGGACCGTGGTCAGGCTGGCAGTCACTGGGTGGTGGGATCACCAGCAACCCAGCGGTATATGCCAACGCCGACGGCCGGCTTGAGGTCTTTGCTCGCGGCGGTGATAACGCACTCTGGCATATCTGGCAAACAACAGCGCACACTGGCCCGTGGTCTAGTTGGGCCTCATTGGGTGGCAGTATCACCAGCGCACCCGTGGTGGCGAAAAACGCTGACGGCCAGCTTGAAGTCTTTGCACGCGGCGGTGATAACGCACTCTGGCATATCAAGCAAGGCACACCATCGTGGTCCGCTTGGGCATCTCTCGGCGGCACGTTGATCGACGCTTCAGCGATCAAATAATCTATAAAAAACCAGCTTCGCATAAGAGAAGTATAACCTTCTGGCCTGATGCACAAGGAAAATATTCACTGAGTCGCATCGGGCCAGTGGTACTTAAAATAGATTTTTGGTTGAATATGTCTGGAAAGCAATATCTAACAAAGTAACAGTTTGGTTGTCAGATGTATTGAATGAAATTAAAATAACCATGAAAAAATATATTTTCAAATATAATAAAAATTAAACTTTAAACCGGTAAAACAATTCATTTATAATTTATTATTTTTTAATTACTGCATGTAAAATATATATAAACGAATGGGGTTTTATAATGTAACATCACATTTACCTGACACCTTAAAGATCAGAAACCAGCATCAAATAAAACATTCACCATTTCTTTTTTTAATAAAGAATACAAGCAAGAATATTAATATAAAAATTAAATATATTGCTTATTACATGACTATATTATTGAGTCTAAAAAATTATTCCTAAAAAGGATATATAAATGAAAAAAGCATCTATTAATACATCAGGTCCAGATAATACCGAGTCATATGTTGCAGACGAAATCAAAATATCCAACGAAAGCACCTGGATGGCGTTATCCGAAATTGTCTCAGTAGCAGGCAACGCCGATGGCAGGCTCGAGGTTTTCGGTGTGGGCACCGACAATGCTGTGTTGCACAATTGGCAAACGGCGCCAAACACCAGCTCCTACTGGTCAGGCTGGAACTCGCTTAATGGGAAAGTGACCAGCAAACCCGCTGTTTACATTAATTCAGACGGCCGACCGGAAGTATTTGTACGTGGCACAGATAATACGCTATGGCACAACAGGCAAATCGCCCCCAATTCCGGTTGGTCAGGCTGGCAGTCTTTGGGGGGTGCGATCACCAGCAACCCAGTGATATATGCCCACGCCGATGGCCGGCTCGAGGTCTTTGCGCGCGGCTCTGATAATGCTCTCTGGCACATCTGGCAAACAGCTCCCCATTCCGATTCGTGGTCTGGTTGGCAGTCACTAAATGGCGTGCTCACCAGTGATCCAGCGGTACATGTCAACGCCGATGGTCGGCTTGAAGTCTTTGCGCGCAGCAACGATTACGCTCTCTGGTACATCAGGCAAACGGCTTCTCATACCTATCCCTGGACAAACTGGCAGTCACTGAGTGGCGTGATAACCAGCAACCCGGTAGTGATTAGCAACGCTGATGGTCGGCTTGAGGTCTTTGCACGCGGCTCTGATAACGCTCTCTGGCACATCTGGCAGGTCGCTCCCAATTCAGGTTGGACAAACTGGCGGTCACTGTCTGGTGCGATCACCAGCAACCCAGCGATATATATCAACGCCGATGGCCGACTTGAAGTCTTTGCACGTGGTGCCGATAACACACTCCAGCACATCTGGCAGACGACAGCATCTGGTTCATGGTCTGACTGGGCTTCATTGAATGGCGTGATTACCAGCGCACCCGTGGTGGCAAAAAACGCTGACGGCCAGCTTGAAGTCTTTGCACGCGGCGGTGATAACGCACTCTGGCATATCAAGCAAGGTACACCATCGTGGTCCGCTTGGGCATCTCTCGGCGGTACCTTGATCGACGCTTCAGCGATCAAATAATCTGGAAAAAGCCAGCTTCGCACAGGACGTGCGTAATCTTCTGGCCCGATGCATTTAAGGAAAACATCCACTAAATTGCATCGGGCCAGTGGCACGTAACGAGGATTTTACTTTTAATTTTGTAGCACCACCGCAAAATATCGACCCTTATTTCCGATCTATTCAGATCCTTACAATTTATCCAGTCCAATTTGCGAATTGCTTCCAGATTTTACTTGTGTAAGTTTAAAGCTTGGTGCGATACCATAACAAAAGAATTAATTCACAAATTTAACGTAAGACAACTGCATGATTAACACAGAAACTTTCGACACCCACACGCCCATGATGCAGCAATATCTCCGTCTTAAAGCGCAGCATCCCGATATCCTGCTGTTTTATAGAATGGGGGATTTCTATGAACTCTTTTATGACGATGCTAAAAAAGCCGCAAAACTACTGGATATTTCGCTGACCAAGCGAGGTCAATCGGCTGGTAACCCTATTCCAATGGCGGGCGTGCCACATCATGCAGTAGAAAACTATTTAGCTAAACTAGTTCAATTAGGCGAGTCAGTCGCTATCTGTGAGCAAGTTGGTGATCCAGCCACCAGCAAAGGCCCGGTTGAGCGTAAAGTCGTTCGCATCGTTACCCCCGGTACCGTGACAGATGAAGCTTTATTGCAGGAACGGCAAGATAACCTGCTCGCAGCCATCTGGCACGATAATCAGGGATTTGGCTATGCCACACTGGATTTAACATCCGGTCGCTTCCAAATATCCGAAACGGCAGAACAGGAAACGATGTCAGCCGAATTGCAACGTAGCCGTCCTGTTGAATTGCTCTATCCTGAAAGTTTTGAGCATATGGCTTTGATTGAAAATTATCATGGCCTGCGCCGCCGCCCTTTATGGGAATTTGAACTGGATACAGCAAAGCAGCAGCTTAATCTGCAATTTGGTACCCGTGATCTGGTCGGTTTTGGTGTGGAAAAAGCAACTCTCGCTCTGCGTGCCGCGGGCTGCCTGTTGCAATACGTCAAAGATACTCAGCGCACAGCTTTGCCTCACATCCGTGGCATCACAGTGGAACGTCAGCAAGATACGGTTATTATGGATGCGGCAACCCGCCGTAATCTGGAGCTGACACAAAATCTGTCTGGCGGTACAGATAATACCCTCGCCTCCGTTCTTGATCTGTGTGTTACCCCAATGGGTAGCCGAATGTTGAAGCGTTGGTTGCACGCCCCTGTCAGGGATCGCCAGATATTGGAGAACCGTCAGCAGGCCATTGCGACCTTGCAAGAAATTGGGTTGGAGTTGCAGCCATTTTTACTGCAAGTCGGTGATCTGGAACGTGTGTTGGCCCGCCTGGCTCTGCGCTCTGCCCGGCCACGGGACCTGGCAAGAATGCGCCATGCATTCCAGCAATTGCCTGATATCCATCAGATTATGGCTTCTTCGGATTCCCCGTATATCAAACAATTACAGAAAAACATTGGTCAATTTGATGAGCTACAGGAATTGCTTGAAAAAGCGATTGTAGAAACACCACCGGTATTGGTTCGGGATGGTGGCGTGATCGCGCCCGGCTATAACAGCGAGCTGGATGAGTGGCGTGCATTGGCTGATGGCGCCAGTAACTATCTGGAACAACTGGAAATCCGCGAACGTGAAAAACTGGGCATTGATACTCTGAAAGTCGGCTTTAATGGTGTTCATGGCTACTATATTCAAGTCAGTCGTGGACAGAGTCATCTGGTGCCTATTTATTATGTTCGCCGCCAGACACTGAAAAATGCTGAACGTTATATCATCCCTGAACTAAAAGAATATGAAGATAAGGTTCTGACTTCTAAAGGGAAGTCTCTGGCAATAGAAAAAGCCCTGTACGAGGAATTATTCGATCTGTTACTGCCTCACCTGGCCGAATTACAAACCAGCGCCGAAGCACTGGCTGAACTTGATGTATTGGCAAACCTAGCCGAACGGGCTGAAACCCTGAATTATGTCTGCCCAACACTGAACGATAAACCAGGTATTCAAATCACCGCTGGACGCCATCCGGTTGTTGAGCAAGTTCTGAGTGAGCCATTTATCTCCAACCCACTCTCTTTATCCTCACAGCGACGTTTGCTGATTATTACCGGTCCAAATATGGGCGGTAAAAGTACCTATATGCGTCAGGCAGCCCTCATTACACTTCTGGCTTATATCGGCAGCTTTGTGCCTGCTGAAAAAGCGGTAATTGGCCCTGTTGATCGCATCTTTACCCGTGTAGGCGCTTCCGATGATCTGGCATCTGGCCGTTCAACCTTTATGGTGGAAATGACGGAAACCGCCAATATCCTGCACAATGCGACCGAACAAAGCCTGGTATTGATGGATGAAATTGGCAGAGGAACATCAACTTACGATGGTCTTTCTCTGGCATGGGCATGTGCAGAAAATCTGGCAAACCGCATTAAGGCAATGACTCTGTTTGCCACTCACTATTTTGAGCTGACCACGTTACCGGAAAAACTCGAAGGTGTGGTGAATATTCATCTGGATGCGGTAGAACATGGGGATACCATCGCATTTATGCACAGCGTACAAGATGGTGCAGCCAGTAAGAGTTATGGGCTGGCAGTCGCTTCCCTCGCAGGCGTGCCACGCGAAGTGATTAAACGGGCGCGCCAGAAACTTAAAGAGCTGGAATCGCTGTCTAACAATGCAACTGCAAGTCATGTGGATACACCGCAACTTGCGCTGTTAACAGAAGAAACCTCACCGGCGGTTGAAGCATTGGAAAATCTCAATCCAGACTCTCTGACTCCCCGTCAGGCATTGGAATGGATTTATCGGCTGAAAGATATGGTGTAAGAAAGTGTTCGATAAAAGCCTTTTATAACCGATATCCGGTTTTTTGCAATGTGTATCCCTGTAATTTGAATATAATATTGATTAAAAAAGGTGAGCTTATACTCACCTTTAAACCAATGACGAAGCAATTGAGGTGGTTCAAAATTAGGGGCATTGAAATTATTAATCAAGCTATTTGCAATCGATGAAGGTGAGATACATCAATATGCTGTTTTGCCTGCCATAAATCGTAATCCACCTGCATTCCCATCCAAACTTGAGGTGAACTGCCAATAACGGCAGACAATTTCAGTGCCATTTCTGACGAAACATCAGACTTGCCAACAACCAAGCGTTGCACAGTTGATGGTGCTACACCCAGTGCCTTAGCCAGGCCTCTGGCGCTCAAATTCAGAGCCTCCATAGCCTCTTTAACCAATATTCCGGGATGCGGGGGGTTATACATCATAGCCATTAGTGGTAATCCTCATAGTTCACAATGTAGACATCACCATCATACAATTCAAAGGTAATTCGCCAATTCCCTGTCACAGTAATAGACCACACACCATTCCGGTTTCCTGCAAGTGGGTGTAAAGAAAAGCCAGGGATATCTACATCTTCAATTTTTACAGCTCTATTCAACACCTCAAGACGGGTAGCAATCTTTGGAGCTTGCATGGTATTAATACCGGCTGTAGAACCTGTTTCGAAAAATTTTTTCAACCCTTTATGTTTAAAACTCTTAATCATATCCGCTGCTGAATGGTGCTGTTCGGTACGATTATCATACTCAGTTGCCGCGCAATACGCAACGCTTTTGCAAGTCACAATGAAACTTTAAAACCCTCTGTGGTTTGGTACGGGATTACTCTGATAATAAACAGTTGACATCCTCCCCTTCCTAAAGGAAGGCGATCCCTGCAACCAGACGGCGATGCCCCGCCGCGAGAATGTTCATTGCCGCATTTCTGTCGCGGTTGTGTGTTGCTCCGCACTCAACACATGTCCATTCTCTTATTCGCAAACCCGCTCTACCTTTCGGACTGCTGTCGGAGATAGCTCCGCAGCACGAACAGGTCTGGGTGGAGTAGTTTTCGTTGACAACATCAAACACCACTGACCGCGCAATCGCTTTATATTTCAGTTGTGTTTTGAGCATCGCCCAGCCCGCGTCTAACACGCTCTTTGCCTAACGAGGCGCTCAGCTTGCGGTAGAACCGGCCTGCTGCCAATGGGCCCCTTCTTGAAAGGAAGGGGCTTCCCGCGAAAAGCATGGTGAGGTGAATTTAATCCCAATAGAGCGGATATAATATGGTGTGTTGATATCAGTTATATTCGAACAAAAAAAGATAGAATTACCTAGTGGGAGTGATGAACTCACTCTTGAAAAAGGAGTCATTAGAAATCCTTGATTAAGATTCACCATCATCCCAGACAGGGTTAGGATAATTTTACCGGGTACTGAAGAACTCAATAACACCGAGCGCCAACAACGCAAAAACACGGACAACAGTTCTTCAGAACCCAAGTAGTTAAACTACTCAACAATTAAGTACGGAACAAGGCTTCAATATTCAAACCCTGGGTTTGCATAATATCTTTCAAACGCCGCAAACCTTCAACTTGGATCTGACGCACTCTTTCCCTTGTTAAGCCGATCTCTTTTCCTACATCTTCCAGCGTTTCAGCCTCATACCCCAAAAGACCAAAACGACGCGCTAATACTTCACGTTGCTTCGAATTCAACTCAAACAGCCATTTGACGATACTCTTTTTCATATCGTCTTCCTGTGTTGTTCCCTCCGGCCCGCTTTCATTCTCATCCGATAAAACATCCAATAGCGCTTTATCGGAATCGCTGCTAATGGGGGTATCAACCGAAATGATACGTTCATTCAATCGCAGCATACGGCTTACATCATCAACCGGTTTATCCAGTTGCTCTGCTATCTCTTCTGGGCTAGGTTCATGATCCAATTTATGGGCAAGTTCTCTTGCTGTACGCAAGTAGACATTAAGTTCTTTAACAATATGGATTGGCAACCGAATGGTACGGGTTTGATTCATAATCGCCCGTTCAATAGTTTGCCGAATCCACCATGTTGCATAGGTAGAAAACCTGAACCCACGCTCCGGGTCAAATTTTTCAACAGCACGGATAAGGCCAAGATTGCCTTCTTCAATCAAATCAAGAAGCGCTAACCCCCTGTTACTGTAACGACGGGAAATTTTAACAACCAACCGCAGATTACTCTCGATCATTCTCTGGCGGGCCAGAACATCACCACGTAATGCCCGCCTGGCGAAAAAAACCTCTTCTTCCGCGGTTAACAAAGGAGAAAAACCAATCTCGCCGAGATAAAGCTGTGTCGCATCAAGAACCCGCTGGTTCATACCCTGCAATACATCTAAATCATTCTCAAGATCAGTCAGGTCATCCTCACCATTCTTCAATAATTTCTCATCGAAGTCGTCAGCTTCAATACCACTTTCATCTAAATCCGCATCATCATACAACTCGTTAACTTTCAGCGTATTTTGGCTCATAAGCTGCCCCTACCTATGATAATGCAGGCAGAATTCAGCATTCTGCCCAGTTTATCGCTGCGGAAGATAACGCAGCGGGTTTACGGATTTTCCCTTGTAACGAATTTCAAAGTGTAATCTTACAGAGCTGGTACCCGTGCTACCCATAGTGGCAATTTTTTGCCCCGCCTTGATGTCCTGTTGCTCACGAACCAGCATTGTATCGTTATGAGCATAGGCACTCAGGTAGTCATCGCTATGTTTTATAATTATCAGATTTCCATATCCACGTAAGGCGCTTCCGGCGTAGACCACTCGACCACCTGCTGTTGCGAATACTGACTGACCACTGCTGCCGGCAATATCAATCCCTTTGTTACCCCCTTGGGTATCAGAGAAATTTTCAATCACTTTGCCTTTAGCTGGCCACATCCAACTGCTGATAGCACTGTTTCCACTGCTTGCGGTTGTCGTCGGTGATTTTACATACGTATTATTTACGGTTGACGTAGTTGCCTGTGGCAACATTTTTACACTCTTCTGTTTTCCAGAATTTGCAGGATACGCATTAGTTGATTGAGAATCAACCAGCGTTGTTTGAATTTGATTATGGCTATAAGTGGTTAACATCCCGCCGCCGCTGGTCCTCAAAGTCTGTCCCACCGTCAGGCTATAAGGTTCTGAAATATTATTTTTGCTCGCAAGATCACGAAAATCACTCCCCGTGATCCACGCAATATAAAACAGAGTATCACCGTGCCTTACGGTATAAGTGTTGCTGTTATAGCTACCTTTAGGAATACTTTCATAATCACGGTTATAAATAATTCTCCCTTGTGAATTGCTGCCGCTAGCACTCATTGATGAAGGTGAAGATGGCATTGGTGTAGATGTAGATATAGCAGAGCTGTCTGAAGAGATTACCGGACGACTGAGACCCCTGCTTTGCTCCTGATTAATACTGGTGATAGGCGCTGGGCGAGTTGGTGGATTTGTACAACCGACTAACCAGATTCCCATCAATGAACAAATTACAATCCGCTGTATTTTCTTCATTGGGCTTCCCGAATTCATACTTTCTTCCCCCATAACGGCAAATAATAAGCGTAAAGATCAATAACTCTTAAAGGTTATACATAACCACAAAAATTTCAAAACGAAAATAATTTCGCTTATTAAAGCAAATATAACCATTAATTGAAAAATAGTTGCAATAGACTACGAATTTAAGCCAGTTCCCCTTGTACAAGGGGCACAAAGCGTACGGCTTCGATCACTTCACTATGAAAACCATTGCCATGACGTTTCACAGATTTAAGAATTTGTGTGTGTTCACCAACGGGCAAGACCATAACACCACCATCAGCAAGCTGGAGCATCAATTCTTGTGGAATATATGGAGGAGCCGCGGTCACGATAATAGCATCAAATAACCCACGCGATGGCCATCCTTGCCAACCATCCCCATGACGGGTTGAGACATTATGTAAATCAAGCTGTTTCAATCTGCGTTTAGCCTGCCACTGCAAACCTTTTATCCGTTCTACCGAAAAAACATGTTTGACCAAATGAGCTAATATCGCCGTCTGATAACCAGAGCCTGTACCAATTTCCAGTACTTTAGCATCAGGTGTTAATTGAAGCAGTTCAGTCATACGGGCGACAATGTAAGGCTGAGAAATTGTTTGCCCATAACCAATAGGTAAAGCCGTATTTTCATACGCTTTATGTGCCAATGCTTCATCGACAAAACGCTCCCTGGGCACAGCGGAAATGGCTGCCAGTAAACGTTCATCTTCTATTCCCTGCTGGCGTAATTGTGTCAGCAAATTTTTCATTGCCCGACTTAGCATTCTCCATCAACCTCAGCTTTAGCTAACCAGTCTCTGACTAACTCCTGCGCTTTATACGCAGTCAGATCGATCTGCAATGGTGTAATAGAGACATATCCCTGTTCTACAGCTGCAAAATCTGTTTCAGGCCCCGCATCATGTTTATCTCCCGGCGGCCCCAACCAGTAAAGCATGTTTCCTTTCGGATCTTGCATGGAGTAGACCTCTTCCGCGGCATGACGACTACCACAACGCGTCACCCGAAAACCTTTAATTTGATCAAGTGGCAGATCAGGCACATTCACATTCAGAATATTACCCGCTCTCAAAGGTGCTGTTTGTAACATTTGCAACAAACGGCGTGTGATTTCTGCCGCTGTTTCGTAATACGATTCGCCATCAAGTGAAATGGACAATGCCGGTAATCCCAAGTGGCGGCCTTCCATCGCGGCAGCAACAGTACCTGAGTAAATCACATCATCCCCAAGGTTGGGGCCACGGTTAATACCAGAAACAACAATTTCCGGGCGCGGAAGAACTAAGCGATTAACACCGAGATAAACACAATCTGTTGGTGTGCCATCCAGCACCGAGATATCCCCATTATCCAGCGTATGAATTCTTAATGAACGATCAAGTGTCAATGCATTAGATGCACCGCTCCGGTTACGATCAGGCGCAACAATCTGCACATGATAGCTTTCCCGCAATGTTGTCGCCAAAACCTGAATACCTGGTGCGGTGACACCATCATCATTACTCAGCAATATTCGTAACATTATTTTGATCCTGATTGATGATTTCCCTGACCACACTAGTAGCAAAACTGCCGGCTGGCAGCCAGAAACTGATCTTTACCGTGCTATTATCCGGCCATTCCCAACGCAGATCCTGGGGCTGAACCAGAATAGCCCTGCGGGTACAATCCACTCTTTCCCGTTTGATAAGTTCCCACAATGATTCATAAGGCTGCAAATATTGCCGTTCAAAATCCTCAGATTGATGCAGTGTTCCCAATTCACCACTGCCTGGCAGTGGCGCGGTTATCTGTAGTTCTCCGTCGATGACCCGCTGCTGCAATACAGGCAACTCGGCTTCGCCGGCAACAAACCAACTACCACGCCCCGTTAATTGTAAGGCGTCGCCATTAATGACCTGTTGCTGTTGTTTAACAGCAATCCGCGCACTCGCCACCGCATTAAACATAGCACTGCGACTGGCTGAAAGATAAAAGCTGCGTTTATTTCTCTCTTTTACCCGGATTTCATTATTCGCCCAGCGTTGCGCCTGTACCAGATTCTGCCCATCCCGCCCGAAACGTTGTTCACCAAAATAGTTAGCAACCCCACCTTGTTGAATCAGTTGTAATCGGTTTTCAACAAACTGGTGATGACTGATTTCCCGCAAAATTAGAGTAAATGAATTTCCTTTCAGTGCTCCAATGCGCAGTTTACGTTTCTGACGATCTGTCGCCAGAACCTCACATCCTTCAAGCTGAAACGATGCAAAATCAGGATCCTGTTTACCGGGTAAGTGTAAGCAAAACCATTGTTCTGTCACTGCGTTGCGGTCTTTTAAACCTGCATAACTGACCGATCTAGGCGGTATACCAGCGAAACGGGCGAGGTTCTCGGCAACAAATTGAGTATTACAACCCGTTTTACGGATATGCACCATCAAGTGCTCACCTTCCCCATCAGGAGAAAAACCTAAATCTTCGCAGACGATAAAATCTTCCGGTGAAGCTTTTAATATCCCCGTCGCTTCCGGTTGCCCATACAGCCAATTTAATTCAGCTAATACCATCAATTATTCCTTAACCAGCAAAGCCACCGCTTCGCAAGCAATACCTTCTTTACGTCCAACAAATCCCAATTTTTCGGTCGTTGTGGCTTTAACATTGATATCATCAATGTGACATTGCAGATCTTCCGCCAGATTGACTCTCATTTGCGGGACATGCGGCAGCATTTTTGGTGCCTGAGCAATAATCGTAATATCCAAATTACCGATCCGATAACCCTTTTCTCTGATACGACGATAAGCTTCACGCAATAACTTACGGCTATCCACACCTTTAAATGCCGGATCAGTATCCGGGAACAATTTCCCGATATCACCCAATGCCGCCGCCCCTAACAAGGCGTCAGTCGCTGCATGGAGAGCAACATCACCATCGGAGTGCGCCAATAGCCCTTGTTCATAAGGGATACGGACACCACCGATAATAATCGGCCCTTCACCACCAAATTTATGCACATCGAAACCGTGTCCGATTCTCATGATGTCTGTTCCTTCATTTTCTGGACAGATAAAATTCTGCCAATGCCAAATCCTCGGGGCGTGTGATTTTTATATTGTCCGAACGCCCGTTAACCAATACCGGTTGATAGCCGCAATATTCCAGTGCAGAAGCTTCGTCAGTGATATTAGCGTGTTGTAACAATGCTTTTGATAAGCTATCCCTCAGTAACATCAGTGGAAAAAACTGCGGTGTTAGCGCATGCCAGAGATCTTGGCGCTCTACCGTATGGTCAATAACCTGACCAACACGTCCACGTTTTATCGTATCGCTGACCGGAGATGCCAGAATACCACCACATGACATATTTCCCTGTTCATCCGCTTCTGCCAATTGTAGCAAATGTTCAAGATCGTCACGGTGTAAACAAGGGCGGGCCGCATCATGCACTAAAACCCAGCGATTATCATTCCCGGCCAAATTAACCAGATGATTTAAACCAGCCAATACAGAATCTGCTCGCTGCTTCCCACCGATTACCGTCGTAATACGTGGATCTGATGCAACCTCAAGAGATTGAAACTGTGTATCAGCCGGATTTAAAACAACCACAACGCGCTGAATGCGGGGATGATCAAGTAGTGCAGCCAGAGTGTGTTCAATAACAGCTTTTCCGGCAATAGACAGATATTGCTTTGGGCAATCCGAATTCATTCGGCTACCAATGCCCGCTGCGGGTACCAAAGCAATAATATCAGCACAGGAATGCAATAATAGATCGTTCATTTTAATTATTGAGTATTATTTGGAGTCGAGGGACGTGAAGTATTTTCTTTAGATTTATCAGTGATTAAACGATAGAAAGTTTCACCTGGTTTGATCATACCCAATTCATTACGGGAGCGCTCTTCAATGGCTTCCTGCCCGCCTGTAAGATCGTCAATTTCCGCCGATAACTGATCGTTACGCACTTTAAGTTTGCTGTTTTTGCTCTTTTCCATAGCAACATCATTCTTAACCCGTACATAATCATGAATACCGTTTTTACCAAGCCACAGTGAATACTGTAACCATCCGAGTAAAACCACTAATAGTAGCGTCAGCTTACCCATTTCCGCCCCCTGAAATATCTGTCAATCATCCCATAACTCAAAGAGTGACGCTACTATCACAAAACAGGATGGGGGAAAAATAGTTGAGGATAAAGTCATGACATAAGCACATCAATGAAGATTCAATAAGGTGCTTATGTTGATGTTATAGGTCATTAATCCCTGAACGTATAATGCCGTTCTTTTTCAATTCCGCCAGCAACTGTTCCACTGATGCTTCAATAGGTTGTTGACCTGAAAGATAAATTTCCGGGTTATCGGGAATCTCATAGGCTGAACCAATCCCCGTGAAATGACGGATTTCACCCGCACGGGCTTTTTTGTACAATCCTTTAGGATCACGGGATTCGCAAATTTCCAATGGTGTATCGACAAAAACTTCAATAAATTGCCTTGGTTCCAGCAATTCACGAACTTTTTGCCTCTCTGCTTTATGAGGGGAAATAAAAGCGGTCAGTACAACTAAACCCGCATCTACCATCAGATTGGCAACTTCACCCACACGGCGGATATTTTCCTGTCTGTCTTGTTCTGAGAAACCCAAATCACTGCAAAGGCCATGACGCAAGTTATCACCATCAAGCAGATACGTTTTTATTCCCCGTTGAAACAGGGCCTGTTCTAAAGCTCCAGCCACCGTGGATTTACCTGAACCAGATAAACCAGTGAACCAAATAACCAATGCGGGATGCCCATTTTCAGCTTCCCGTCGTTCTCTGGTCAGTTGATATCTATGCCAGACAACATTTTCTGACGCCAAATTTTCAATTCCTTCTGCCAATTTATTTACCTCCCAATAAATCTCTGGCCCCCCAATGGGGGAAATGGCGGCGAATCAACCGGTTCAACTCCAGTTCAAATTCGCTGAATTCTTTTGGCCCTTCATAAACACCTGTCTGAATTTCACGTACCAAACCAGCACCAACCGTGACATTAGTCAGCCGATCAATAAAGATAATGCCGCCAGTGTCACTATTTTGCTGATAACTATCGAGCATTAATGGCTCTTCAAAAGAAAACTCCACTGAGCCGATGGCATTCAATGGTAAATCAACAGCTACCCGTTGTGTCAGATTCGTAATATCCACCTGATACTGGATATTCTCAACTTTCCCACGGCTCTTTTTACCTGCCACTTTGATATCAAGATTTTGTCCCTGCACCAAGGGCTGTTCAGACATCCACACGACATCTACCAAAGCATGTCGGGTAACCGTCATCTCATCATCAGCAGAAATCAGGAGATCGCCCCGGCTGATATCAATTTCATCTTTCAGCACCACGGTAATTGCTTCACCGGGGACAGCAAAATCCAAATCACCATCAAAAGTCACGATCCGCTCTACTTGCGAGGTTACACCAGATGGCATGACTTTAATTTTCTGCCCGTTGCGTAAAATCCCAGATGAAAGTGTGCCGCTGTAACCACGAAAATCGAGATCAGGCCGGCTGACATACTGTACCGGGAAGCGCAGTAACTGCTTCGAAGCTTCTTTCTTTACATCTGCGGTTTCAAGAATATCCAACAACGCAGGTCCTTCATACCAGACCATATTGGTACTTCTGGTGACAATGTTATCGCCATCAAGTGCAGAGATCGGCACAAAATAAATTTTCAAATCTGTCGGCAACTGAGCGGCAAAGCTCAAATAATCTTGTTTGATCAGGTCAAAAACTTGCTGCCTGTATCCCATCAGATCCATTTTATTCACAGCAACCACCAAGTGGCGGATCCCCAGCAAGGTACTGATAAAACTGTGACGACGGGTCTGCTCCTGAACACCTTTACGGGCATCAATCAACAGAATCGAAAGATCGCAGGTCGATGCACCTGTCGCCATATTACGCGTGTACTGTTCATGTCCCGGCGTGTCGGCAATAATAAATTTGCGTTTTTCGGTGGAAAAATAGCGATAAGCAACATCAATGGTGATGCCTTGTTCGCGCTCTGCGGCGAGACCATCCACCAGCAAAGCCAAATCCAATTTTTCACCCTGAGTACCGATTCGTTTACTGTCATTCTGCAATGTTGAAAGCTGATCTTCGTAGATCTGACGGGTATCATGTAACAGACGGCCAATCAGGGTACTTTTGCCATCATCGACGCTGCCACAAGTCAGGAAACGCAATAATCCCTTATCCTGTTGAGCACGCAGATAGGCTTCCACACCACCCTGTTGTTTAATTTGATCAGCAATAGCTTCATTTTGTGCAAGTGCGGACATGGTTGTTCTCCTTAGAAATAACCCTGACGTTTTTTCAGTTCCATAGAAGCAGATTGATCACTGTCAATCAGCCGCCCTTGCCGCTCACTTGTCGTGGATATCAGCATCTCTTCAATAATTTCCGGCAATGTTTCAGCATCAGATCTCACGGCCCCCGTCAGCGGCCAGCAACCAAGAGTACGGAAACGAACTTTGCGTTGACTGATAACTTCGCCAGGTTTCAAATCGATCCGGTTGTCATCAACCATAATCAACGTGCCATCACGCTCTATTATCGGACGCGGTTTAGCAAAATAGAGAGGAACGATATCAATTTGCTCCAGGTAGATGTATTGCCAAACATCCAGTTCAGTCCAGTTGGAAAGCGGGAATACGCGAATGCTTTCACCTTTGTTAATCTGACCGTTGTAATTGCGCCACAATTCAGGACGTTGGTTTTTAGGATCCCAACGATGTGAGCGATCACGGAATGAATAAATACGCTCTTTGGCTCGTGATTTTTCTTCATCACGCCGGGCACCACCGAAAGCCGCATCAAAACCATATTTATCCAGTGCCTGTTTTAACCCTTCCGTTTTCATGATGTCGGTATGTTTAGCGCTACCATGCACAAATGGGTTTATTCCTATCGCTTCCCCTTGTGCGTTGCGATATACCAGAAGTTCAAAACCGTAATTCTTGGCGGTACGATCACGAAACTCGTACATTTCGCGGAATTTCCAGCCCGTATCCACGTGCAGCAAAGGAAATGGTAAGGTTCCCGGATAGAACGCCTTGCGCGCAAGATGAAGCATGACTGAAGAATCTTTACCAATAGAGTAAAGCATTACTGGATTTTCAAACTCTGCGGCCACTTCCCGTATAATATGGATACTTTCAGCTTCAAGTTGCTGCAAGTGTGTCAATTTTTTCTCGTCCATTACCACTCCTTATGCAAAATCGACTACTGCCGGACGGCTTATCCTGGCAATAGGTTGTTGCCCAAACCAGGCTATCTGATGGTGGAGTTGAGCTACCTCCCCCACTACCAGTAACGCCGGTGACGGTGCCTGCTGTGCCAACTGTTCCAGTTCCAGCAAAGTGCCTGTCAACACTTGCTGCTCTGGACGAGTACCACAACCGATAACAGCTACGGGTGTATCTTCTGCCCGCCCATGTAAAATTAATTGATGACTTATCAAGGCGGCTTTCACCGTCCCCATATAAATCGCCAGAGTCTGATTGCCTTTGGCCAAAGCCTGCCAATCCAGGTCATTACCATTTTCCCGGCAATGACCTGTAATAAAAGTGATACTCTGCGAGTGTTCCCGGTGAGTCAGCGGAATTCCCGCGTAAGCAGTCGCTCCAATAGCGGCGGTAATTCCCGGTACGACTTGAAAAGGAATACCTGCTGATGCCGCAACTTGTAACTCTTCACCACCACGGCCAAAAATAAAGGGATCACCGCCTTTAAGGCGAACCACTTTTTTCCCTTGTCTGGCAAATTTCACTATCAATTGGTTAGTTTCTTCCTGAGAAACGGAGTGATTACCGGCTCTTTTACCAACGCAAATTTTATCTGCATCCCGGCGAACCAGATCCAGCACTTCGCTGCTGACCAGATGATCATAAAGCACCACATCAGCCTGCTGAATAACCTGTAACCCTCGCAATGTCAGTAATCCCGGATCGCCTGGGCCTGCACCGACCAGAGCCAATTCTCCCGGTGAATCAGGCTGTTCCAGTTGTTGTTCAAGCTGTTCTTCCGCCTGTTGGATCTGACCATTTGCAACCAACATAGCGAAACGACCATTAAAAGCCTGTTCCCAAAAAGAACGACGCTGACGCATGGAAGTTAATCGCTGTTTCACCCGCTCACGCCAATTCCCGGCAATTTTCGCCATTGCGCCAAGACTGGAAGGCAATAACGCTTCCAGTTTTTCCCGTATTAAACGCGCCAATACCGGCGCTTTTCCTGCCGATGAAATCGCCACTAAAACAGGAGAACGATCGATAATTGATGGAAAAATAAATGAGCAATGGGATTGATCATCAACGACATTGACCAAAACACCGCGCTTATCCGCCTCGGTAAATACCTGATGGTTTAGAATGTGATCATCAGTCGCTGCAATCACCAGAAAAATGCCATCAAGATATTCAGGCTGGAATTCTCTCTTATACCATTCCAGTTCACCAGCTTGATAACGCTGTTGTAATTCAGAGCATAATTCAGGCGTTACAACCTGTAATAATGCACCTGCCCGTAGTAGTAGAGTCGCCTTACGTGCGGCTACATCTCCACCACCGACAAGTAATACAAGCCGCCCTTTTAACTCAACAAATATCGGTAAGTAATCCACAATTGCCCTTTGTATCCAGTGAAATATTTATAAGTAATGAAACTGTTTCGAATGAATATATGAGTCGGTGATAAGGTTATGAAATGACAAAAAGGAATTTATTGTTCTGTAATGGAATATAGCTAACCTTTCTAGAATAGGGTTGGAGCAGTTTTTTCTTCCCCCACTGGAACCGTGCCCATCATCGTCCCAGACGGATAAAAAACGGTACTTTTATCCTGTTTAATCAGGTCGCTATAAACCGACTCAAGCACCAGGTCGGGGAATTGCTTTTGGCATCGTCTATCGAGTGACCAATGCCATTTTTCTATCTGAAATTCTCATTTATTTTGGGGAAAGAAAGTGAGGTAAATCCATGCAGGTTTCCGAGGGAGACACTGTTGTTGATATAACTTTTCTTGGTGCAAGCCAACTGCCGATAAGTCGCTATTTCGACGTCGATATAAAAAACTTCTCCCTACGGATAAATCATGGCTTGTCAGTGATTGTTAACATATTCCCACTTCCTGTTTGCGTGCGAAACCCTTCCGTTCGCAAGGGATAACGAGCGGAGAACGTCATAGTGAAAACATATCAACAGACAGTATCGGAATGGTTGCGCCTTGTTGGTGAACGCCAAGGCGTGGCTTTGAGCCTCGGCAGTGATGGTCACTGTACAGTACCTTTCGGCCAGGGTGGAGAGTGCGTCATTGAAGTGCCGGATAACGACGATGTTCAGGCATTTTATATCTATATTCCTTTGTTGCGATTACCGGCAGATGAACCGGGCCAGTTGATGCTGACCCGGGCTGCCCTTGAACTGAATATGTTCGGTCTCACCACGGGTGGCAGTCAGATCAGCTTGGACAGTCGTACCAATTATCTGGTGTTGAGCTTCTCTGCGTTGATCGAGATGTTCGATGAAACTGCATTTATGCAGACTCTGGGTGAGTTTCTCGATCTTGGGATCAATTTGCAGGCCCAGTTTCAGGTGATCAACTCCCAGCAGAACGGAGTATCTGCACAGCATCCATTACCAGGTTCAGCTATCGTATGCTGATTGGCAGTCATCTTAATAACAAAGGAGAATAAGATGTCTATTCAAGGTCTTGGGCACACTCCCAGCGCCACTGCATTGTCGTCCCTCTCGAATGGGGAAGTACAGACACCATCTCGTAATAACAATGTTCATCATCATCTTGCCGCCCATTACACCAGTACTGCTCTTGGTACTCAGGTGTCACCGGGCAAGGTGCTGACTACCACACTGAAATATCTGACCCTGAGCGCCCCAGCTCGCAAGATTGGCACTGCTATACAGGGAGGACACGACTCCCATGCACAGAGCGCTAAAGGTAAGGCGCGTTACTGGACCGGGGCTATTATCAAAGGATTAGCCAATATTACTGGCGGTGCCAGTAGCGTAACGAGTGGCGCAATTTCGGTCGGTGTTGCAGGCGTTAAAAACTTGGCGGAATCCACGGGGCGTTTGCTGGCATCTTCTGCTCTGGGGCTGGCTGGCGCGGGCATGAAGGGAATTTCGCATCTACCGCTTGGCGCGTCTGATCGTCTGCAAGCTGGAACCCATGCTGAACAATTGGTGAATACTGCCAAGGTGCTTGTCAAACCAACGTTTGTGGCTAAAGCAGAGCAAGAGCCGTTGAATGCTGTGGGAGCCCGGGCGGTGATGGATGCGGCCCAATTGGCGAGAGTCAGCTGCTCCAGTAGTTATCGGGATATGCCGGCAGGTTACAGTCATGCCACCTTGGCTGATATCCCATCCTCAATATTGGCTCGCCGGGAGGATGGTAGTGGCGGGACTGGCAGTGAGTTAACCCTGCATGTTCGCCTTGGCAAGGGGGAGAATGAGCCTTTAATCCTCGAGGGGGATGCTTGGTCTGCGCTCAAGGTTGCTGTTTATAAGCGTGACGATACCATGGTGCTTTCCTTTGTGGGCACCCAACCAACTAAGCGTCCTGGTACTGTGAAGAGTGATGTTGGAGCGGCTTTAGGGATCAAGGACAGCGCGTTTCAGGATGCTGACCGTTTGGTCAAGGCTTTTACCAAACAATATAGCGGCAAGGTTGAGGTTCTGGGCCACTCTTTAGGCGGTGGGTTGGCGCAATATGCGGGCATCAAACATGGGATTAAGGTCACCGCATTCAACAGCATGGGATTGCATGTAGGATTGCGGGATCGGCTGGCCGACAAGTTGGATAGTGCCAACGTCACTCACATCAATACCAGTAGCGATCCGCTGAGTCAGAAGGCCGAACATGGTATTTGGGGCCTGGATGCCTCTTCTCAGGTAGGCAAGCGTTATGTGATTGAGCACTCAGGTGGTCACCGTATGGAGGCGGTGACCGCTGGTTTGGAAGCCTTACTTGCTTAATGACTGGATATGTCATAGACAACGCCTCCTGTGGGAGGCGTTGTTGCTGCCAATAGACAGTGAATCTAACGCAACTGCGTGTTATTTCAGCGCATTGAGGATTTGCCAGGCTGCTTTGATGCGCGCCTCGTTGGGGTAGTTTTTGTTGGCTAGCAGCACAATACCCATTTGCTCTTGCGGCACAAACGCGACATACGCGCCGAAGCCATTGGTGGCGCCGGTTTTATTGATAAAAAGCGCCTCTGTTGGCGGCTCCGGCGGCGATAGTTCCGTGGTTTTGTTGGCTTGATAAGCGATCTGCGCCGAGTTGCCGCTCAGTACCTGCTCAAGGGTAACGGGCCAGTGATAAAGCTCCCAGCCCAGTCCTTGCGTCATTTCCCCCACCCGGTAATAGCCGGTATGGGTTGCCCGAATGGCCTGTGCCAGCTTGCTATCACCTATGCGGGAAGGATCGATATTCGCATCAACGAAGCTGATCATATCCTGCGCACTGGCTTTCAGGCCGTAGGCTTCCTCATCCAGTACGCCGGGGGTTACGCGAATCGGTTTATTCTCTTTTGAATAACCCCAGGCATAATTTTTCATATCTTGTTCGGGCACGTTAAACCGGGCATGATGCAGACCAAGCGGTGAAAGAATTTGGTTTGCTACCAGCATTGAGTAAGGTTTTCCAAGGCGTTGGGCAGCGATATAGCCCGCCAGGCCAATGCTGGGATTGGAGTATTGGCGGTAAGTTCCGGGCGCATACTTCGGCTGCCAGTGCTGATACCAGTTCACCATTTTGCTCTTGCTGTCGATCTCATCAGGGAACTGTAATGGCAGGCCGCCCGCGGTGTAGGTGGCAATATTCAGCAGGCTTATGTTGTCAAAGGCGCTGCCTGCAATTGGTTGAAAATGCTGGCTGGCCTTATCGGAGAGGGAAATGGCTCCCGTCACTTGCGCCCAAGAAATCAGGCTGGCGGTAAAGGTTTTGCTGACTGAGCCTAATTCGAAGATCGTCTCTTTGGTGACCGGCGTGTTGTTTTCTTTTGACGCGTCACCGTATTGATAGAAGAAATGCTGACCGCGGAAAGTTACCGCAATCGCCATTCCTGGAATGTCATATTCCTGCATCAGGGAATGTATGGTCTTATCAACAGTATTTGTCAGATGGGACTGATCGGGTGTATTCGAAGCTTGAGCGCCGAGAGAAGCGGCGAGCAGCAGCCCGCCAGTCAGCACCGAAAATCGTTTTGTCATGTGGTGTGTCCTTTTATTACCGTGAGAGCGTTCAATTCTGGATTTTATCAGTCTTTTCACACCCAATCACAAAATTTGTGATCTCTATCACCTGACAAAATAAAACCTTGCGGTTGTTGATTGAAAACCAAGGGCTTTCGTTTCTTTAATATCAATTTCTACTAAAAAAGCGGATGAAAGCTTATTTTGGGGTAAGCATAAGTAATGATAGAACTTAATATTCTCTTTCGTTTTGTTTTCAATCGAAACCTTTTTAACCTAATTTTGTCTATATAATAGACTGCAACACTGATCACAATTTCATTTCATTGCTTTTGTTGTAATTTAACCGAAAGAGAGGGAAAGCAATTCATCACAGGTGACGTGAACTTGTTGCTGAAATCTGAGGAGCATAACGGAATGGCAATGGACACTGTGAAAAGACGTGAACAGATTATTGACCTGCTGTGCCATGAGGGCAGTGTGCGTGTTGAGCATTTGAGTTCCCGTTTTGGGGTTTCCAGCGTCACTATCCGTAATGACCTGCGTTATCTGGAGCAAAAAGGTTGTGCGCTGCGTTCTTATGGCGGCGCCATGTTGAATCAGCAATTCGCCTTTGATCGCCCCCTGCAAGATAAAGGCCGGCTGAATCGTGATGTGAAATCACGTATTGCGGCCAGGGCGGCGCAGTTTGTTAAGGATGGTGATGCCTTGATCCTTGACTCCGGCTCCACGACTACGCAAATCGTGCCGTATCTTAAGGAGCGGCGTGATTTGGTGGTAATGACTAACGCGTTGAATATCGCCTATGAACTGGCGGGATTTGATCAGATGGAAGTGATGGTGCTTGGCGGGAGTGTGCGTCAGAACTCCTACTCGCTTTATGGTCCGGCGGCGGAACAGCAATTGCGTCAGTATCGTTTTAATACTCTGTTTCTTGGTGTCGATGGGTTTGATTTGGAAGCAGGGATTACCACGCCCCATCCCGGCGAAGCTCACCTTAATCGCGTAATGTGTGAGGTGGCGCATGAAATTATCGCTGTGGCGGATGCCAGTAAATTTGGGCGCAGAAGCTTTTGTATGATCCGTCAGGCTGGACAGATTCATCGGCTGATTACTGACAGCCGGATCCCCGATAACTACAGGCGGGCATTAACTGAACTCGGCGTAGATGTGGTTATTGCCGACGAATAACTCTTACAGAGATTAGAACCTGTCTAAGAGTTGATAAACGGGTTCTTGCCCGCATGGGAGACACCATGCAGTCACTATTACAACTTATTCGTCGCCATAAATCAGGTGAAGCGGTGGGGATCTATTCGGTCTGTTCCGCCCATCCTTGGGTATTGGAAAGTGCTTTGCGCGTTGCTAAAGAGCGTAAGACGCCGATACTGATTGAAGCAACGTCTAATCAGGTTAATCAGTTTGGTGGTTATACCGGTATGCAGCCCGCTCAGTTTCGTGATGCAGTTTGGCGACAAGCTGATCTTATTGGCTTGCCGCGTGATCGTATTTGGTTGGGCGGTGATCATCTTGGGCCGAACGCTTGGCAGGATCGCTCCGCAGCAGAGGCGATGAAATTGGCTGAAACGTTGATACACGATTATGTGGCCGCAGGATTTCGTAAGATCCACCTTGATTGCTCTATGTCTTGTGCCGATGATCCAACACCGCTTGGTGATGATGAGATTGCGGTACGTGCGGCTCGTTTGTGTCAGGTGGCAGAACGTTGCTGGCAGCAGGTGGGGGGAGAATCACCGGTTTATGTGATCGGCACCGAAGTGCCGGTACCGGGAGGCGCTAAAGAAGCGTTGGAAGGAATGCAGGTCACTACACCTCAGGCAGCGGCCACAACGTTGAATGTACATCAACAAGCCTGGCGATTGGCCGGGTTGGAACAGGTATGGCCGCGGGTGATTGCGCTGGTGGTGCAGCCGGGTGTGGAGTTCGATCACCATGATGTCGAACATTATCAATCGGAACGTGCGGCGGCATTGAGTCAATACATCGAATCTCAGCCTTACTTGGTCTATGAAGCGCATTCTACTGATTATCAAACTGCACTGGCTTACCGTGAATTGGTTCGTGATCATTTCGCTATTCTGAAAGTCGGTCCTGCTTTGACTTTTGCTCTGCGTGAGGCGCTTTTCGCACTCGATAAAATTGATGGTGAATGGAATGGGGAGCAGACAGCAGCGAATCTGTGCGCCACACTGGAACAGGTCATGCTTGAACAGCCTGAATACTGGAACCGCTATTACCATGGTACACCGCATCAGCAGTTTATTGATCGTCAATACAGCTTGAGCGATCGCGTGCGTTATTACTGGCCGCATCCTCAGGTACAACAGACCGTAAGTACTTTGATGGATAATCTGCGCCGTCATCCGGTTTCTCTTTCACTATTGAGTCAGTACCTGCCAGAACAGGCGCAGGCAGTTAACGCGGGAAGGTTGGAAAATGACCCGCATGCCTGGGTGTTGGATAAGATTCGTTCTGTGCTCTTGAGCTATGCTCAGGCTTGTGAGTCTGAGGCACAAGGAGCTCTCGTATGAATGAGCTGTTTTTCTATACCGAAGCCTGGCTGCGTGAGCATCACGCGTTGCATACTGCCAGAGAGATTCACCAACAGCCTGCGCTTTGGCGTCAGTTATATCAAAACCTGCAACGTGAGGAAGCGTTGTGGCGACCCTTTTTGCTGCCTTTGTTGTCTGATCCGCAGTTACAGATAGTGTTGTGTGGCGCAGGCTCATCCGCGTTTGTCGGGCGCGCGCTGGCTCCCTGGTTGCGTGAGCAGTGTGGGCTGAATGTGGTTGCGTACAGTACCACGGATATTGTGCCTTCTCCTTTGCAATACCTCGATCCAACACGTTCAACATTGCTGATTTCTTATGGGCGATCCGGCAATAGTCCGGAGAGCGTGGCAGCGGTAAAACTAGCAGATCAGATACTGCCACGCTGTTATCACCTGATGTTGACCTGCAATCCCGATGGTGCATTAGCACGTTATGCCGAAGGACGTGCTCATGTTTGCTCATTGAATATGCCGCAGGGTTCTCATGACCAGAGTTTTGCCATGACTTCCAGTTTCAGTTGTATGACGCTGGCGACAGCGTTGCTGTTAGGGCCGTTAACGCTGGAACAGAGTGGTGCGCCACTGATGGCGATGGCTGCGTTGTGCGATCGCGAGTGGAGACAGTGGCAGGTACAGACTAAGCGACTGGCACGCAGCGGCTTTAAGCGCATGATGTGTCTGGGCTCCAGTTGTTTTACCGGTGTAGCTGAAGAGGGGGCGCTCAAGATGCTGGAACTGACCGCCGGGTATATCACCACCCGTTACGATTCGTCGATGGGAGTGCGTCATGGGCCGAAGTTTATGATCGAACGCGATACGCTGGTGGTCATGATGCTTTCTGCTGATAAGTATCGTCGTCGTTATGATCTCGATTTGTGGCATGAGCTGAATCATGACGGTCTGGCGCGTCAGGTTGTTGCACTGAGTGGCACGCCGGGGGAAGGATTTACGGCGATTAATAGTGAACAAGATGATATCTGGCTGCTTTTTCCCTATCTGATGTTTTTGCAGATGTTAGCGTTTGAAACCTCTCTAGCGTTGGGGATAGCGCCGGACAATCCATGCCCAACAGGGGAGGTCAACCGTGTGGTGAAGGGGGTGGAAATTTATCCTTATCTCCCATCTTACTCACAAAGAACAGCATGTAAGCAGGAGTGATTATGTCGATACCGAATATTTTAATGACCCGAATTGATAACCGGTTGGTGCATGGTCAGGTAGGTGTGACCTGGACCAATTCACTGGGGGCCAATTTGGTATTGGTGGCTAACGATCAAGTTGCCGGTGATTTGATGCAGCAAAACCTGATGGATATGGTGGTTTCCGATGGGATTCAGACCCGTTATTTCACTCTGCAAAAAACCATTGATGTGATCCATAAAGCGGCTGAACGTCAGAAAATTTTTATCGTCTGTAAAACACCGCAAGATGTACTGACGCTGGTAAAGGGTGGAGTGCCGATCCGATTTGTTAACGTGGGCAATATGCATTTTGCTGAAGGGAAGCGCCAGATCCATAAGACTGTTTCGGTTGATGATAGTGACGTAGAGGTGTTTCGTGAACTAGAGCAACTGGGTGTTACCTGCGAGATACGGCGGGTACCGGATGAAGCGGGAGAGCTTATCGATAAACTGTTGTTCTAAAGAGGTGAGTTATGCTGATTGATGCGATATTGATTGGATTACTGGCCGGGTTGGCGGGAGTGGATCTGTTTGATGGATTGACCCATTTTCACCGCCCTGTGGTGATTGGCCCGCTGGTCGGGTTGATTTTAGGGGATGTACAGACGGGTTTGCTGGTGGGGGGAACATTGGAGCTGGTCTGGATGGGAATGGTGCCGCTGGCTGGCGCTCAACCGCCAAATGTGGTGATTGGCGGTGTGATTGGCACCGCATTTGCTATTTTGACTCAAGCCGATCCTAAGGTGGCGATTGGTATAGCGGTGCCATTTTCCATTGCGGTACAAGGCTGCATTACGCTGCTGTTTACCCTGTTCTCACCTATGATGCATAAATGCGATCAGATGGTGAAAAAGCTGAATTGGCGCGGTGTGGAACGTGTGAACTATCTGGGTATCACCATTCTGTTTTGTTTCTACTTTATTGTAGCGTTTTTGCCAGTCTATTTTGGTGCCGACGCGGCCAGCGTCATGGTGCAGAAAGCGCCGCAGTGGTTGTTGGATGGGTTGGCCGTTGCCGGCGGAATGATGCCTGCCATCGGTTTTTCCATGCTGATGAAAATCATGATGAAAAAGACCTATATAGCCTATTTCATTCTGGGCTTTATTTCGGTCACGTTCCTTAATATGCCGATTATCGCTGTAGCACTTGGCGCATTGGCGATCGCATTAATCGATTTCTTTAACCGTTCCCGTATAGAAGATGCGGCTGAACGCGGCGCACCTACCACCCAGTCTCAGGAGATGGAAGATGGCATTTAACGACACCGATGCTGCTATGGCAGCTAAAGCTGAGAAAAGGATGGCGCAGGCACTGGCAACCAGTCAGGTTGAGCAGGATAATTATCAGGACAGTACGCCGGGTGAAGAGCTGACTAACCGCGATCTGAATCGTATGGCGTGGCGCTCCCTGTTGTTACAGGCATCATTTAACTATGAACGTATGCAGGCGGGAGGCTGGTTGTACACCTTGATCCCTGGGCTGCGTAAGATCCATAAGGATCCGCAAGATCTGGCGAATTCTATGAAGATGCACATGGAATTTATCAATGTGCATCCGTTTGATGTCACCTTCCTGTCTGGGTTGGTGCTGGCAATGGAACGGAATAAAGAGAAAATTTCGACTATTCGTGCTGTGAAAGTTGCGTTGATGGGGCCGCTGGGCGGGATTGGCGATGCGTTGTTTTGGCTGACGCTGTTACCCATTTGCGCTGGGATTGGGGCATCTCTGGCGCTACAGGGCAGCCTATTTGGCCCCCTCGTATTCCTGCTACTGTTCAATATCGTACATTTTGGCTTGCGTTTTGGTCTGGCGCATTATGGTTATCGTACAGGAACCAGTGCGCTGGTATTGCTAAAAAAACATACCAAAAAGATCTCCCACGCGGCATCAATCGTGGGAATGACGGTGATCGGGGCATTGGTGGCTTCCTATGTTCATCTCTCGACACCGGTGGTGGTCAACGCCGGTAAAGCCAGTGTGGCGTTGCAAAAGGATGTGCTGGATAAACTGATGCCTAATTTATTGCCGTTATGTTTCACCCTGCTGGTGTTTTGGCTGATGAAAAAAGGGTTTTCGCCGGTCAAATTGATTGGTTTGACGGTGGTGATCGGCATTGTGGGTAAATTTGTTGGTTTTCTTTAACAAGCGCACTGAGGAGATGGCATGTTAGGTATTGTAATCACCGGTCATGGGCATTTCGCCAGTGGTTTGTTGCAGGCGGTGGAACAGGTCGTAGGGCAGCAGCCCCAGTGTTGTGCTGTCGATTTTCCTGAAGGGATCAGTACTGAAAAATTGTTGCTATTGCTGGAGGTGGCTTGCTCCGCTTGTGATAGCGGCGATGGTGTGATTATTCTCAGTGATTTGCTGGGGGGCTCACCGTTTCGACAGGCGGCGCAATTGGCGATAGCTAATCCACGTTATGAAGTTATCACCGGGACTAATATGCAGTTGGTGGTAGAAATGATGTTGGACCGTGAAGGTATGGCGCTGGAAACCTTTCGTGATATGGCGCTGGAATGTGGGCGGCGGGGATTGACCAGCCTGTGGCATGAACAACAGAAACGGCGATATGACAGCCTGAATCTGGATGGCATTTAAGGAGCTTGTATGTACCTGATTTCCAGTCGTCAAATGTTGAAAAAGGCTCTGCGTGAAGGTTATGCGGTTCCTGCTTTCAACGTCCATAATCTGGAAACTATCCAGGTGGTAGCGGAAACCGCTGCCCGTTTGGCATCACCGGTTATTCTGGCGGGTACGCCGGGCACTTTCAGTTATGCCGGTACTGACTACCTGGTGTCGATCTGCCAGGACGCGGCCCACCGCCACAATCTGCCGCTTGCGCTGCATCTTGATCATCATGAGGAATTGGCGGATATCCGCAATAAAGTGGAGGCGGGTGTACGTTCAGTGATGATTGATGGCTCGCATTTACCCTTTGAGGAGAATATTCGTAAGGTGGCTGAGGTGGTACGATTTTGCCATCGTTACGATGTTAGCGTTGAGGCGGAATTGGGGCGGTTAGGTGGGCAGGAAGATGATTTACAGGTCTCCAGTGCCGATAGTTTCTTTACCGATCCGCTGGCAGCGAAGGCCTTTGTTGCCCGTACCGGTATTGATTCTCTGGCGGTAGCGATTGGTTCTGCGCATGGTTTGTATCATGGTGAACCGCATCTGGATTTTGATCGGTTAGCCGCAATCTGTGAACAGGTGGATATTCCGTTGGTGCTGCATGGCGCATCGGGTATTCCTGAAGTGATGATACAGCAGGCGATTGGTCTTGGTGTATGTAAAGTCAATGTGGCGACTGATCTGAAAATTGCTTTTGCTGATGCGGTAAAACGCTATTTCATCCAGCATCCAGATGCGAATGATCCACGTAAATATATCGCGCCGGGAAAACAGGCTATGCAGGCAGTAGTAGAAGAGAAGATCCGGATTTGTGGCAGTGCAGGTAAGCTGTATTCGTGACGGTTCTGTTTTTTCATTCTGACTATAAGGAAACTGCTGTGAAAATAAGAACGTTAAATAAAATTACGTTAAGTTTATTAGCGAGTTCCGTGTTGTATAGTGCCCCAGTCTGGGCAGATAGCTGGCGATTGGAGGGTGACAATTACCGTGTAACTGTTAGCGACGAACACGGTAAAGTGACGCAACTACAATTTGAAAATCCGAAAAACCACGATCAAATCATTACTGACAATCTGTTTGAAATCACGTTGAAATCAGGAGAGACGCTCGCGGCTAAAGATTTTCAGATTACTGATATCAGCAAAAAGGACAATCGTATTGTTGTCTCCCTGAAACATGGCGACATTCAGGTAAAAAATATCATTACTGCGGAGGATAAAGATAAGTACGGCTCGTTTGAAATCACCATTACACCGCAGGAAAACGCGTTAGAGCTTAGCTCTGTCTCGTTGATGCCATTTCGCACTAAAATCCCTTTTGTTCACGGGTCTATCGCCAGTTCACCGATTATCAGCGATAGCTTCTTTATTGTTCCCGGTAATCCATTGATTAACACTGAGGCTTATAAAGGAGGCGCTTCGCAAAAAATTGCGCTCTCTATCCCGTTAGATCCGGGGAAAACGTTAAGTTATAAGACGTATATTGGTGTTTATCAGGAAGGGCAATTGCGGCGCAACTTCAATGAGTTTTTGAATAATGCTCGTTCGCGTAAATATAGTCCTTACCTACATTACAACTCTTGGTACGATATTGGTTTCTTCACTCCTTATACCGAACAAGATGCGTTGACCCGTATCAAGCAGTTTGGGCAGGAGCTGGTGACTAATCGCGGTGTGAAGTTGAGTGGTTATCTGTTTGATGATGGTTGGGATAACCTCAAAGGAGATTGGGGCTTTAGTCAGGCGTTTCCTCATGAGTTCAAAAATCTTAAACAGACAGCAGATCAATATCATGCTCGTTTAGGTATCTGGCTTTCTCCTTGGGGCGGTTATGGTAAACCTGGTGAGCAACGTGTTTCTCATGCGGAGGAGTTTGGTTATGAAGTGATAGATGGCAGATTTGCGCTTTCAGGCCCTAATTACTACGCCAATTTCCATAACCGGGTGCTCAACCTGATTCAACAACAAAATGTGTCCATGTTTAAGTTAGATGGCACTGGTAATGCTGATCGTGTGATTAAAGGAAGTGCATTCACCAGTGATTTTGATGCCGCTATCCATCTTATTGAAGATATGCGCAGTACAGGAAATGATCTGTTTATCAACTTGACCACAGGCACCAAAGCCACGCCTTCCTGGCTATTTTTCGCCGATTCTATTTGGCGTGGTGGCTATGATGTGGGGTTTCACGGTACAGGTTCCAAAGTGCAGCAGTGGCTTACCTATCGTGATGCAGAAACTTATCGTAATGTCGTAAGAAATGGGCCGTTGTTCCCACTGAATTCGTTGATGCTGCATGGCATTGTTTATGCTAAACAGGCCAAGCATCTGGATAAACAGTCACCTAAAGATTTTGCCGATCAGGTTTGGAGCTATTTTGGTAGCGGTACTCAGTTACAGGAGATGTATGTTACGCCTGAATTGTTGACCACAGAGGATTGGGATACGCTGGCAAATGCGGCGAAATGGTCAGAGAAAAATAAAGATGTGCTGTTTGATACTCATTGGATTGGTAAAGATCCCACCGAGCTAGATGTGTATGGTTGGGGAGCCTGGAGTTCGAAAAAGTCGATTATTACTTTGCGCAATCCTGCTGATGAAGTGAAACAATATTATCTGGATCTGCAAAGTGATCTTGAATTACCTGATAATCAACCTTCTGTGTATGACGTTAATATAGACTACGGTAATAACAGCTCTGTACCGAGGTTTATTAATCAAGCGGTACTGATTACCCTTCAGCCGTTGGAGACGTTAACGTTTTCTCTAACACCATCGAAATAATGACAGAGTAATTAAACTGCCCTGGATAAACTATTTATTCAGGGCAGTTATTATTTAGGAAATTATTGTAACGGTATTTTTTTATCGTTGTATTTAGGTGAATTTCAGAGAATAAGATCACACTAATTGAAAAACATGATTCCAGTATCTTTACGATGCTTATATTTATTGTTCTTGTTTTCGTACACACAAACTTGAAAGGCAGAATTAATGAAAGCGTTAATTGTAATTGACATGCTGAACGATTTTGTCACGGGAGCACTCGCCAATGAGGCGGATGCGATGAAGATCGTACCGGTAATTAAACGGCTGATTAATTACGCCCGATGCCAATCCGATTGGCTGGTAGTTTATGCTAATGATGCTCACCGAACGAATGATCGGGAAATGGATATTTGGGGCAGGCATGCAATAGCTGGAACACCAGGCGCTAATGTTATTGAGGCACTGGCTCCTATTGGGGCAGATCGTGAAATTGTTTCACCCAAGCGATTTTATGGGGCTTTCGATGGCACCGATCTGGAAGATGTTTTTAAAGAATATGGTGTAACGGAGGTTGTGTTAACAGGCCAGCATACTCATTGTTGTATCAGGCATACCGCCTATGGTGCGTTTATACGCGGTTATCGCATCAAGGTCCCGTCAGACGCTGTGTGTGCCTTTCCTGGTGTTGATCAGCAGGCAGCCCTTGATTATCTTAAGGCCATTTACAGTGCTGAAATTACAACGAGTACCGCGTTAGGCGTGTAATAAAATTGATCTGGCAGATACCTGTAAATATTGGTATCTACCAGCTAAATATAAATTAATGAAATCTAAATAGTGGGTAAATTACGTCCATAGTAAATTTCTTGTATCTCTTTTTTTAAGAGATGGGTAATTTCCAGCTTTTCAGTTTCACTTAATTGCTCTGGTGTGGCATTAAATAAATAATCATTCAGGTCAAATTCTTTTAGCATCATTTTTGTATGAAATAAATTTTCCTGATAAATATTGACATCCATCATGTAATACTGTGATTGTACTTCTTCGGTCATATAATTCTGAATAGAACTGATTTCGTGATCGATATAGTGCTTCACGCCATTCACATCTCTGGTGAAACCACGCACGCGATAATCCATTGTGACAATATCCGATTCCAATTTGTGGATCAGATAATTCAGTGCTTTGAGAGGTGAAATCACGCCACAGGTCGATACTTCAATATCAGCTCGGAAAGTGCATATGCCACCGCCCGGATGACTCTCTGGGTAAGTGTGAACACAGATATGACTTTTATCCAAATGAGCAACGGCAGAATCGGGTAATGGACCTGGATTTTCAGTATTGTCTACATCCTTTGGGTCCATCGGCTCTTCACTGATGAGAATAGTGACACTTGCTCCTTGTGGCTCATAGTCCTGGCGGGCAATGTTTAAAATATTTGCACCAATAATCGAACAGGTTTCGCTGAGAATTTCCGTTAAACGATTAGCGTTATATTGTTCGTCAATATAGGCGATATAACTATCCCGATCGGCTTGGCTTTTTGCATAGCAGATATCATAAATACAAAAACTCAGGCTTTTTGTCAGGTTATTAAAGCCGTGCAATTTCAGCTTGTGCAATTTATTTCACCTCCTGACTAATGGGTGATTATGGGTTCTTGGATAGGGCATCCAGCAGATATTGCGGTAGAGCAAAACTACCTGCGTGAATGGCTGGGTTGTAGTAGCGGCAGGTAAAGCCTGCGGCATTAAAACGCTGTTGCAGTGTTGCTAGATCCACACGACGTAATGCCCGGTTCTGACTTGCCCATGCAAAGGTCATTATTCCGCCGTAATAGGTTGGAATAGCAGCCTGATAGAAACTGCTGTCGGCAAAATAGTTGCTCAATTTTTTATGGCTGGTTACCGCTTCATCCTGTTGCAGGAAACAGACACCATTCTGGGCAACAAAAATGCCACCTTCATTCAGACAATGTTGGCAACCTTGATAGAATTCAGATGTGAATAACCCTTCACCAGGTCCGATTGGATCAGTGCAGTCAGAGATAATGACATCGAATTTCTGATCGGTGGTGTTAACGAAATTAACACCATCGTCAATGATCAGGTTGAAGCGCGGATCATCGTAAGCACCGGCATTATGGTTAGGCAAATATTGGCGGCAGAATTCAACTACGCCAGAATCAATTTCAACCATAGTAATGTTTTCAAGGTATTGATGACGACAGACTTCGCGCAGCATACCGCCGTCACCACCGCCGATAATCAGCACTCGTTTGGCGTTCCCGTGGGCGAACAGAGGAACATGAGCCATCATTTCGTGGTAGATAAATTCATCACGTTCAGTCGTTTGTACTGTGCCATCCAGCGCCATGATGCGGCCTAACTCCGCATTTTCAAAGATAATCAAATCCTGATGTTCAGTTTTATCGTGATAAAGCACTTTATCAACCGAAAAATACTGACCAAAATTGGTATGCAGGGTTTCGTACCAAGTTTCTTTTTGTGACATGCCGCGGTTTTCCTCCACTGTGATGGCCGTGAAAATTGGGCTCACATAATAGCCAACAATTCTCACAGTTGCACGGTGAAATTTACCCCTTAAGGGGTATGAGGAAAAGGACTATTTAACGTAGGCAAATAGGCTTAACGAATCTCTGGCAAGGGCATGGCACTTTATCGCATTGGAGAGGTAAATACTTTTCAGATCCTGGTAGCTTTCTTCATTGAGTCTGTCCATCAATTGGCTGTTGTAATTGGTCAAATCCCACTTATTACGTTGAGCGAAATAGATAATGGCCCGCTTAATTTCCCGGTCAGGGATTTGGCTGTAACCACAGTCATATTTCAGATAGATAAACACCGCTGTCAGATCCGCCAGATCTTCAGCTTCATTTTCTGTCAGCGCTTTTGCGGGGTGGGAAAAACCGAAAAGAACTAATATGTAAGTTAATAAGGCTAATTTTCGCATTTGTATTATTATAATGAATTCATGTCAGGTTACGTTAACATATTAATATCTTTGTCCGGTAAAATTTATTTTTTTAAATTACTGTAAAGATCGACTTAAATCACATTCCCATCGCTTGACCTTCCTGTAAGGGGAACCTTTACGTTGCTGCTATGTGTTGTTTTTTTATTGTTTATTTTTTGCCGGTTTAATTAGGAAGTTAATATGCAACGACGTGATTTTATTAAATTAAGCGCTGTTATAGGTGTCTCCAGTATGTTACCTGTATGGAGCCGTTTCTCCTTTGCTGAACCTTATCCGGCACTCCCCATCCCTCCACAGGTAGAGCCAGATGCGTCAGGTAAAATTGCTATTGAAATCAAAGCAGGGCAATCCCGTTTGCGGGCGGGAACGGTGACTAAGACCTGGGGTTATAACGGTGATTTACTTGGCCCGGCACTGAAATTAACTTCAGGTAAACCTGTCACTATTGATATTCGTAATCATCTGCCGGAAGAGACGACTGTTCACTGGCATGGCTTGGAAATTACCGGGGAGGCTGATGGTGGTCCACATGCGATGATTGCACCAGGTGGGAGTCGAACTGTTAGTTTTACCCTTGAACAACCAGAAGCAACTTGCTGGTTCCATCCGCATACACATGGTAAGACGGGTTATCAGGTAGCAATGGGGCTTGGTGGATTAGTGCTGATTGAAGATGAGAACAGTATTAAAACGGGTTTGCCAAACCAATGGGGTGTGGATGATATCCCGGTGATTTTGCAGGATAAACGCTTGAATAGAGAGGGCCAGATTGATTATCAACTGGATGTGATGAGCGCCGCTGTTGGTTGGTTTGGCGATATGATGCTGACCAATGGCGTTGTTTTACCCCAGCATATTGCGCCACGCGGTTGGTTACGCCTGCGTTTGCTGAATGGTTGTAATGCTCGCAGCCTGAATATTGCTGCCAGTGATGGCCGAGAATTGTATGTTGTTGCCAGTGATGGCGGTTTGTTAGCGGAACCCGTTGCGGTTAATGAGTTATCGATTCTGGCGGGAGAGCGTTTTGAAATAGTGGTAAATACTTCGGATGGAAAACCTTTCGAGCTGGTGACGTTACCGGTGGTTCAGATAGGAATGACATTACCGCCGTTCGATCAGCCATTGCCAGTTTTGCGCATTCAACCTCAGCTTTTTTCCAGCCGCACAATACTGTCGGAACAGCTTGCTACTCTTCCTGTCTTGCCTTCCTTAAAGGGCTTGAATAGACGTAATTTGCATCTGGCGATGGATGGTCGTCTGGATATGCAGGGGATGATGCAGCTGTCTCAGCGTTACGATGAGCAAGCTATGGCGGGTATGGGAATGCATCATGGGAATATGAAGCACGGAGATATGCATCATGGCGATGAATTCAATTTCCATCATGCGAACACGATTAACGGATTGGCTTTCTCCATGACAAAGCCTGCTTTTGATGTTAAACAGGGGCAATATGAGCACTGGGTGATTTCGGGTGTTGGCGATATGATGCTGCATCCGTTCCATATCCACGGTACCCGTTTCCGCATTTTGAGTGAAAATGGCCGCAAACCTGCCGCTCATCGCAGTGGTTGGAAAGACATTGTTCATGTGGAAGGTAAGGAGAGTGAAGTGCTGGTTCAGTTCAATC
Source organism: Photorhabdus temperata (assembly GCF_025384845.1). NCBI lineage: Bacteria > Pseudomonadati > Pseudomonadota > Gammaproteobacteria > Enterobacterales > Morganellaceae > Photorhabdus > Photorhabdus temperata. The sequence goes on from NZ_JAJAFX010000018.1 coordinate 44,509, forward strand.
ATACGGCGGGAGCTAAACATCCATTTATGGCGCACTGTCATCTGCTGGAACATGAAGATACCGGTATGATGCTGGGTTTTACTGTTAGTAAATAATCTTGCTCACATTGTCTCTGATTTGGCTTATCAGGGACGGCCTCACTGTACCTTATGGTCCATATAGTTATGTAGTTTTTTCAATGAATTATTGTTATAGGATGTACATGATAGAACAAAGGTTATACGCAATTGCTTCTACTTTGAATTGGTGTTAATAGATGCTTAACCAGCAGTAAATGGGCACAACAAAGTATTGTCAGTGATTACCGCAGGTATTAGACTATGATACAGTTGGTTGTTTGTTACTCAGTGAAGGAGAGGTAAAATGTCTAGTTTTTTCAAGAATATGGGATGTGCTCTTGTTTCTCCGGAAAGGGTGATGGCACGTCTCGTTGGCGCACATAAAGAAACTTGTTCTGATGCTGATCAGAAAGATGAAAAGTTCATCATTAATCGTTCTGGAACGGTTACTCTGAATCGTTGTAATCCTGATGTTCAACGGGCTTTCGCTTTAAATGTTGAGTGGTTGAGTACTAAAAAAGAGGGATAACCTATCAATGTGGGCAGCTGTGGTTATTGTTGTTTTAGTATGTGGTTATGTTTATACAAATAGTCATCTACCCTCTAGATTTAAGCAAAATAAAGCCATTGGTTGGAACGCTTACTTTGAAGTAGCACGACAAGGTGGCTTTTTTCTTATCGCAGGTTTTTGTCTGGCTTTAACACTGAGTTGTTTAATCTTTGCTGTTATGATGCTACTGAACATCCCTGTATATTTTGGTGTAAAATATATCCCTTTTACTTTTGCTCATGATTTGTTCAACTCCCGGTTAGTGGGGATGAGTGTTTTTTCTTTTCTTATCTTAAGTTTTACCGTGTTGATAAGTATCAGTGCATCCTATAACGCAGAGAAAGATTTTAGAAATCCTGAAAAGCGCAATGGTATTTTTAAAGAAATTGCATCTAACAGTGCTATTGAAAGCCTTCTTTTGGAATCAATTGAAAGTGGTCTGTTGCTGTTAATTACTTTAAAGTCGAGAAAAGTTTATGTTGGAATGGTTGATGAAGCGAGATTTCATCATTTGGATACCGACACTATCGTTATCATTCCTTTTATGAGTGGTTACAGAGATAAAGATACGCTGACATTTTGTGCCGAGCATAATTACGCTGATCATTACAGGAATGAAGATATTACACTAACTTCAAAGCCTTTGAGTGTGTATCAGTTTCGTCATGTTCTTCCGCTTGAGCAGATAGAGTCTCTATCGCTTTTTAATCCTGAAACCTATGATAAGTTCCAGGAAGTTATTAAAGATAAATCTAATTGAGGTAAAATGTCTCAAATAGGTTTTGTAGTTCATCAGTCCGAAGAAATTTAACAAGATAGACTTGGTAGTCTCTTTTTCTTAATGTTGTTCGGTACATGGCAGATAGAATATGGAAACTTTGCGTTTTCTATGAGTAAAGAATAGCAGCAATAGATGAAATCCTTACAGAAACATTGGAAATAAGCATTGACGATTTACATGAGGCTCTTAGAGCTCTTAAAAGGAAAAAGTTAATAGAAATTCTACCTTGTGCTGATGGGATGACGTTATATTTTGTGAGTGGGAAGAGGATAAGTAAAACTTATGATGAAGAAACTAAGCTTTACAGAGTTGCCGCTAATGTTTTGTTACAACCTAATCCCAAATTAAAGATGTTGCCAGAGACATAGTGATCATCAGAAACCATCTTTATCTTTGTTTGAGATACCCCATATTTTCGAAGAACTTTTGATAATCACCATTCGATCATAGTTGTTCGGAATTTGTGCATTACTGAAAGGGGGCGTAAGGTTTCCTATTTCAATTTTATTTGTAATGATGCTTCTAAGTGTTATTTTATCCGTTCAAAAGAACGGCGTATCAATCGGCATACTAATAATCATGATTTTCACCGCGCTTTATCATGATTATTATTTTTAAAAACAATTGGTTATATTTATAATGAAACACACTGTAGAAGTTATGATCTCCGAACAGGAGGTTAAGCAACGTATCGCTGAGTTGGGAAAACAGATCACTGAACACTATCGTGACAGTGGCAGCGAACTGGTTATGGTCGGGTTATTGAGAGGTTCATTTATTTTTATGGCTGATTTATGCCGTGAAATTCAGGTTCCTCATGAAGTGGATTTTATGACGGCTTCCAGTTATGGCAGCGGTATGAATTCCACCCGCGATGTGAAAATCCTTAAAGATCTGGATGAAGATATTCGTGGCAAACATGTGCTGATTGTGGAAGATATTATTGATTCAGGTAATACTCTGAATAAAGTGCGTGAAATTCTGGCACTGCGTGAGCCAAAATCACTGGCAATTTGTACTTTGCTTGATAAACCTTCTCGCCGTGAAGTCGATGTTCCGGTTGAGTGGATAGGTTACTCAATTGAAGATAAATTTGTTGTGGGTTATGGTATTGACTATGCGCAGCATTATCGCCATTTGCCTTATATCGGTCATGTGATTTTGTTGGAAGAGTAATTTTTACCGAATCTGAAAACGGTAGCTTTCGGGCTGCCGTTTTTGTTTTGTGATTCAGGAATGATATATAGGGCTGCGCCCCTATCTGCATTTCGGCACGGTGCTTAATATAGCTTCCAGTCGTAGAACCATATCAGCAGATATCCCTGGTTAACAGCAGAATTTATTCTAATATGCTGGACACCATGGCTAAAATTTCATTAACTACAAACGTCGGTGCCTCTTCAATTTTTCTTGCTTGTCTTGCATTTAGATCGATGGAACGAATGCCATTCGCTAATAGAACTCCTTGAGTCTGTGTTCCAGTGCTCATCAATGTCACGGCAAAACCTGCAAACCTAGCATAATTTCCTCCTTGTGTTATAGGAATAATAATTGTTAAACCTAATTTGTTAAAATTGTATGGACTTATTACTAAGCATGGCCTTTTGTCACCTTGCAGCTCTTGACCAGCGACTGGGTTTAAGCAAGCCTCAACAACATCTCCTCGTTGAAATATTGCCATTACACTTCATTCCCTACAGGTTTACTGGTATCCCATTCTTTTAAGATTTCAGGCATTGGTGCTTCTGAGTCACATAGAGCAAGTAGATCGGCTAATTTGTACTTGGGACGATGGTTTACCGCAGAGATCACGATTTTCCCTTGTTCTTCGACAATTGATAATTGGTCACCCTCTTTCAGGTGGAGGGATTTCAATAGTTGAGCTGGAATAATAGCACCGACAGAGTTTCCAATTTTTCTGACATGAGTAAGCATAGAACTTTCCTCGCAAGTAACGGTTATCACATTGTTGACACTTTAGAGTGGTTTTGCCTAAGTGTCAACATTGTTATTACAGGTAATGTGATGAGATCGCCCATAAAAATGTTCTTTTTTATGAATTATTTTGTTTTCTTTTTATTACCATATGCATACATTCGTAAAATAAAGAAATTAAAATAGATACTTGATATTTAATAGGCTGCGATTTAATAAAATGAAAATCTGTATTAATCTTCGTTTAATTACGCTGTAGAAGAGGTTAAATATAACCTTTTCTACAGCGTATTTTGTTAGTTATCTGAAAACTTACTTCTTATTCGTCAGTTTGGATACGGTCTGGCGATAGGCAAGTTCCAGTTTTTCACGACTGTCAGCCGTAACTTCAAGATCCTGCAATTGACCATTATGGATACCGTAAACCCAGCCGTGGATCATCACTTTCTGTCCCCGTTTCCATGCTGCTTGCATAATAGTTGAGTGACCAAGGTTATAGACTTGCTCGACAACGTTGATTTCACACAGACGGTTCAGGCGCTCATTGGGCGGTAATTCACCCAGCATAGAGCTATGTTTATACCAGAGATCGCGGATATGCAGCAGCCAGTTGTTAATCAATCCCAGCTCGGTACCGTCAATTGCGGCTTCGATACCACCACAGCCGTAATGGCCGCAGATAATAATATGTTCAACTTCCAGTACGTCTACTGCGTATTGAATGACAGAGAGACAATTTAAATCAGTATGAATAACCAGGTTTGCCACATTTCTGTGAACAAATAAGTCACCGGGAGCGGCATCAATCAGTTTTTCTGCTGGTACTCTACTGTCTGAGCAACCAATCCACAAGAAATGGGGTTTCTGGGTTTTTGCTAATTCCTTGAAAAATTTTGGATTTTCTTCGTTAACCGATTCTGACCACTGCTTGTTATTGGCAAGCAACTCTTCTATTTTTTTCATCATGGTGAATAGCCTGATAGCGTTTATTTGAGATAGAATCATATACAACATCAATTGAAATTTTAATATTTTGTTGCTGTTTGTTTTTCAACTTTCTACTGTTTTTGCAAAGAAAACTAGACAGGAAAGGCGCACTATATTTTCATATTGCACGCAAAGGCGGCCAGATAATAAAGGTGTTTTTTAATTTATGACCTATGCATTGGAATTAACGCAGCTTACCAAGACCTACGCTGGTGATGTTAAGGCGCTGCGAGGGATTGACCTGAATGTAGAAGCAGGAGATTTCTACGCGTTATTGGGTCCGAACGGTGCAGGGAAGTCCACCACAATCGGCATTATCAGTTCTCTGGTAAACAAAAGCAGCGGTAAGGTTAAGGTGTTTGGTTACGATATTGATACGGATATTGTGAATGCCAAGCGCCAGTTAGGTCTTGTTCCGCAGGAGTTTAACTTTAATCCATTTGAGACGGTGTTGCAGATTGTTCTCAATCAGGCGGGTTACTATGGTGTACCGCGAAAAGTGGCTCAAGCCAGAGCGAAAACTTATCTGTCACAATTAGATCTGTGGGAAAAACGCGATCAACGGGCGATCCGTTTGTCTGGTGGGATGAAACGGCGCCTGATGATTGTACGAGCTTTGATGCATCAGCCTAAATTATTAATCCTTGATGAACCGACAGCGGGCGTCGATATTGAACTTCGCCGCTCTATGTGGCGTTTTTTGAAGGAATTGAATGCACAGGGAACAACGATCATTCTGACTACCCACTATCTGGAAGAGGCAGAAATGCTGTGCCGTAATATTGGTATTATTCAGCATGGTGAGCTGGTGGAAAATACCAGTATGAAAAATTTACTCAGTCAGGTGGAATCTGAAACGTTCTTCTTTGATCTGGCGACGAAAAGTCCAGCGCCTGAACTTGCCGGATATAATTATCGGGTGATAGACACATCGACCCTGGAAGTCGATGTTCAGCGTGAACAGGGGTTAAATGGTGTGTTTACCCAGTTAAATGCTCAGGGTATTCAGATCCCGAGTATGCGTAATAAAGCGAACCGTCTGGAAGAGTTGTTTGTCAGTTTGGTGAACAACAAGCAAGGAGACCGTAAATGATTCAGTTGTACTGGGTGGCGCTAAAAACGCTCTGGATTAAAGAAATTACCCGTTTTGGTCGTATCTGGGTACAGACTTTATTACCGCCGGTTATCACCATGTCACTCTATTTTATTATTTTCGGTAGTTTGATCGGTTCGCGGATTGGCAAAATGGGCGGTGTGGATTATATGCAGTTTATTGTCCCTGGCCTGATTATGATGGCGGTGATTACTAACTCTTATGCCAATGTTTCTTCTTCTTTCTTTGGGGCGAAATTTCAGCGCAGTATTGAGGAATTACTGGTGGCGCCGGTTCCGACACACATCGTTATTGCGGGTTTTGTGGGGGGCGGTGTTGCCCGTGGTGTTTGCGTCGGTATTCTGGTGACACTGGTTTCTCTGTTTTTTGTTCCGCTTCATATTCATGCGTGGTGGATGATTGTTGTCACTTTACTGATGACATCAATTCTGTTCTCGCTGGGTGGTTTGCTGAATTCGATTTTCGCTAAGACATTTGATGATATCAGCATTATTCCGACCTTCGTATTAACGCCTCTGACTTATCTTGGCGGGGTGTTTTATTCGCTGACATTATTACCGCCATTTTGGCAAGCTGTTTCCAAACTGAATCCGATTGTTTATATGATTAGTGGTTTCCGATATGGTTTCCTGGGAATTACTGACGTTTCTTTAACAATAACGTTGGGTGTTTTGACTGCGTTTATTGCAGTTTTTTATTTTGTCGCTTGGTATTTGATTGAAACAGGCCGGGGATTGAGGACTTAATTTGTAGATTATTTTGTGATTAAGTGGTGGTGATGGGTAGGGGAAGTTTATTTATAATGTCTTCACAACCTACCCATTATTGATCATGTGGTTTGTATTCAGGCTATTTGAACTGGAACGGCTTTGGCAATACGACTCATAATATTATCACCGTCAAAGTAAGCCATATTAGGCTTATGATGACGGGCGTCTTGGTCAGAAATTTGTATATATGAGCAGATAATTAACTTATGATCTACCTGAGCACGGTGAGCCGCGGCTCCGTTGACTGAAATGATTCTGGAACCACGTTCAGCGGCAATAGCATAAGTGGAAAAACGTTCGCCGTTATCCACGTTATAGATATCAATGGCTTCATATTCCAGAATACCGGCTGCATCCATAAAGTTCTGATCAATTGCACAGGAACCTTCATAATGCAGATCTGCCTGAGTGACTTTCACTCGGTGCAATTTCCCTTGTAGCATAGTGCGCAACATGGTTTTCTCCTGATTTGATGACAACTTAGAACCTGTTATTTTATTTTTCTGCGTCAATAATGTCTGACAGAACAAACTGTTATTGAGTTAAATCGACCCGCTGATTATCAATCAATCGGGTTTGTCCTAACCAAGCGGCCATCAGAATAACCGCGTTTTTACTTTCGGTATTCAACGGTGCCAGAGTTTCGGCATCACGGATAAACAACTCATCAGGCATAAAGCCCGCTTCACGTAGCTGTTCGGAAGCTTGAGCGAGCAATTGTTCTGTGTGGCGTTCACCTTGCGCCATTTTTTCAGCGATAGATTTCATGATCTTGCTGAGTTCTGGCGCAATTCTATGTTCATCGGTTGTTAAATTGTTATTACGCGAGCTCAGCGCCAGGCCATTTTTATCGCGTACCGTCGGCACTGAAACCAAAGTAATATCATAAGCCAGATCAGCAATCATTTTGCGGATAAGTTGTAATTGCTGAAAATCTTTCTCGCCAAAATAGGTTAAATCCGGTTGCACCAGATTGAACAGTTTACTCACCACGGTTGAAACACCGCGGAAATGACCGGGACGGCTGGCACCTTCCAGTATGGTAGAAAGTTCAGGAACTTCAACATACGTCTGATGCTCCATACCATTGGGGTATATTTCTTTATCGGAAGGAGCAAAGATTAGATCGACACCATGTTGGTGAAGTTTCTCACAATCTTTTTGTAAGGTGCGCGGATATCTTGCCAGATCATCCTGACGATTAAACTGCATCGGGTTAACAAAGATACTGACAATGACAATATCTACCTGCCCTTTGGCCTCATCAACTAACGTCATGTGACCATCGTGCAGGTTACCCATTGTTGGCACCAATGCAATGCGTTTCCCTTCCTGACGCCAGCGGCGGATTTCACGGCGTAGAATCGGTACTGTTTCGACAATCAGCATTGCTTAATACTCCTTAATGTGTTCAAAGTCTTCGGGCTAACAAGGGTAATTTATTAATTAAATGAGTGTTCTTTACCAGGGTAGGTGCCGCTTTCTACCTGTTCTTTATACAGGCGGATGGCATCACGCATATTTCCTGCTTCTTCAAGGAAGTTTTTCGCAAATTTAGGTGGTCTGGCGGTAATTCCCAGGGCGTCATGCATCACCAAAACTTGTCCGTCAGTCACATTACCGGCACCAATACCAATCACCGGGATTTGTAATTCATCGGTAATACGTTTAGCTAATTCAGTAGGGACACATTCCAGCACCAGCAATTGTATACCCGCTTGTTCCAGGGTAATCGCATCTTTTATCAATTGATTAGCCGATTTTTCATCACGTCCTTGGACTTTATAACCCCCAAGAACATGAACAGACTGAGGGGTTAGCCCCAAATGAGCGCAAACAGGTACGGAACGTTCGGTAAGGATCTTAATGGTATCGCTCAACCAACTGCCGCCCTCAATTTTCACCATATTAGCCCCGGCACGCATAAGTTTGGCGGCGTTTTCACAACTCTGTTCTGGTGTCGCATAACTCATGAAAGGCATATCGGCAATAATGAAAGTATAGGGTGCTCCAGCACGGACGCAACGAGTGTGGTAGACAATATCTTCGACTGTCACTGGGATGGTGGTATCAGCCCCTTGTAATGTCATACCCAGTGAGTCACCAACCAGCATGACATCAATATCTTGCCCGGCAAATAGCTGGGCAAAGCTGGAGTCGTAAGCGGTAATCGTGGCGAATTTACGTTTTTCTTTTTTGAGCTGATTCAGATCAGCCATGGTGATGGGTTTCATTATCTATCTTCCTCCTGCAATTTTTCTTGTTATGTACAGAAATCGGCCACGGACTGAACTGAGATCCTTATCTGCAATGATTAGGATCTGAGGGCTGTGACAGCTGCCAGAGTACCAGGCCGTTTTCCGGGATATGTTTCAGTCTTTCAGATAAAGCTTCCCCATCAGGAAATATCAGGTCAGGGGCGATTTCAGCCAACGGGCAGAGCATGAATTCGCGCTGTTTCAGTCCGTAATGGGGCACCGTTAAACGTTCGGTATTAATCACCTGATCACCAAATAGCATGATATCCAGATCAAGTGTCCTTGGCCCCCAGCGTTCATCTTTTCTTACCCGTCCCTGAGCCAGTTCAATCGCCTGAGTGTGATTGAGCAGCTCTTCCGGTGCCAGAGTGGTTTCCAGTGCCACCGCCACATTCAGAAAATCAGGCTGATTTTGTGGCCCCATCGGTTTGGTTCGATACCATGAAGAGCTGGCAATAAACTCTGTTTTCGGTAAATCTTTTAATGCAGCAAGTGCATTTTTTACTTGCTGCACAGGTTCTGCCAGGTTGCTGCCGACAGCGATATAAACACGGGTCATGATGATCAGTTGTCCCTGCTCAGTCTCGGTTTATAGTGGCGACGTGGTCGTGTACGACGACGGACAATATCGCTACCCAACTCAGAAATCATACTTCGTTGTTGTGATGCATTGGCTTGCTGGAATTCTCCCCACCAATGAGCAAGGTCTTTTAGCTCATTGCGGTTTTCGACATTGGCACGCAGTTCCAGCAGATCATAGGCGGCACGGAATTTAGGGTGTTCCATCAGTTTGTTTGCTCGTCTGCCATGGCGGCGCGGCAGACGTAACTGCAATTGCCAGATATCACGCATGATGGTTGTCAGGCGCTTGGGAATGGCGATAGAGTGGCATTGTTCGTCCAGAATATCATTCATCGCCAGGGCGAAGGAGTCGTAGTAAGCCAGACCGCTTTCCTGAGACAGCTTTTCCGCATGCTCAACCAATGGATACCAAAGCATAGCAGCGAACAGAAACGCCGGGTTGACCCGTTTATCATTTTGTAACCGATAGTCGGTATTCTTCAAAACTTGATTGAGCATACGTTCCATAGGTGAATCGTTATTTTCGGTGAAATAGCGTTGAACCAATGGGAATAGCGGTTGGAACAGGCGGTATTCGCGCAGCAGTTTATAAGTGCTGTAACCTTGACCTGTTTGCAACAGTTTTAACGACTCTTCAAACAGACGGGCTGGTGGAATATTGCTCAGCAGAAAAGCCAGACGGGAAATAGGCTCGGCGGTATCTTCGCTGATTGTCATATCCAGTTTGCTGGCGAAACGAACTGCACGCAGCATTCTTACCGGATCTTCCCGATAACGGGTTTCTGGATCGCCAATTAAACGGATAACACCCGTTTCTAGATCATTAAGGCCACCGGCATAATCACGCAGAGAGAAATCGTTGATGCCATAATAGAGGCTGTTAATGGTGAAATCACGGCGCATAGCATCTTCTTCAATTGAACCGAAGATGTTATCCCGTAACAACATACCACTCTGAGCCTGTTGTGACTGATTTTTGTCATCAGAATCAGTCTGCTCATGTGGTCCACGGAATGTTGCGACTTCAATCACTTCCGGGCCAAACATAATATGGGCTAAACGGAAGCGGCGTCCAACCAGACGGCAGTTGCGAAATAACTTACGAACTTGTTCTGGTGTTGCATTGGTTGCAATATCAAAATCTTTCGGTTGTGTGCCGAGGAGTAAGTCACGGACACCACCGCCGACCAGATAAGCTTCAAAGCCGGATTTATTTAAACGGTAAAGCACTTTCAGGGCATTTTCACTGATATCTTTGCGGGAAATATTGTGCTGCTCCCGTGGAATTACCGTTATTGGTAAATCCAAATGCAGATTCTCCTGCTCAACCTTCCTTTGTGTTTTCACGTTGGATGAGGATTGATGGGGGTTTTGGCGATTAGAGTGAAGAGTTACATACTCTTCCTGAGTAGAATGGTCAGATACGGTGACTGGCCTTTCACTGGCTGCCTGTAGCTCGCGGTTAATTTTCCCCTCGCGGATCAATAAATTACGGCAGAAATTTGCTACTCGGTTAAAAATGGTACACCTCGATAAGTAACTAATCATATAAAACGAATAAAAAACAGCAGCTAATCATAGCCTACTGTGTATTTTTTGAGAATGGTTGTTATGACTAAGCTTAACTTTATTCACGTTACCTGTATATTTTACCTTGCCGTGGAATTCGGTCCAGATCCCAACGTGCTGTTGCTTTTTGCAACAATTGATCGCGGGAAAGATCTTGCCAGTTTTTTATGACAGGCTGATTAAGGAAAGATAATGCTTCAATCAATAACGGCCGGGGATCATCCAGTGGGATTGGCTGGGCGTGATTCTGTTTGGAAAGTTTGTTGCCGTTCTTATTCAGAGCCAGTGGCAGGTGAATATAATCGGGTAGTCCGAGATTTAATTGCTGATAAAGTGCAATCTGGCGGACAGTTGGCTCAATTAAATCAGCGCCTCTGACTACCTCAGTCACACCTTGGTAATCATCATCAATAACGACCACTAAATTATAGGCAAATAGGCCATCACGACGATGAATAATAAAATCTTCCTCAGCCATGGCAGGATCGGCGTTCAGGTATCCTTGCAACTTATCTTTAAAACCATAAACAGGGTTGCTTTGTTTTAACCGGATTGCTGCGTGATTGACAGGCAGATTTAATTCACGGCAGTTTCTGTCATAAAAACCATTAACTTGCTGAATACGTTGACGGGTGCAGGTGCAATAATAGCTTAAGCCCTGTTGTTGCAACTGATTAAGTATATGACGATAAGCCTCATGGCGCTGAGATTGATAGAGAATCTCATCATCCCAATGTAACCCATAATGTTCAAGAGCGTGGAGAATACGGCTGGCGGCACCGGGAATCGCCCTTGGAGGATCAATGTCGTCAATTCGTATCAGCCACTTTCCCTGACAAGCCTTGGCTTGCAAATAGCTGCCAATTGCGGTGATTAATGAACCAAAATGAAGATCACCAGAAGGTGAAGGGGCGAAACGCCCAATATAAGCGCGGGGACGTTCAGGTTTTATCATACAGGGATCAGCGAGGATTGTTCGTACGGCGCCGTTAAGGCGCCGTATCAAAACACCATTAATTAGCCTGCCATCTGCTTTTCACGGATTTCGGCCAGGGTTTTACAATCAATACACAAATCTGCGGTTGGACGGGCTTCCAAACGACGGATGCCTATCTCAACGCCACAGGATTCACAAAAACCGAAATCATCGTCTTCGACTTTTTTCAGTGTTTTCTCGATCTTCTTAATCAATTTACGTTCACGATCACGGTTACGTAATTCAAGACTGAACTCTTCTTCCTGCGCTGCACGGTCAACTGGGTCTGGGAAGTTCGCTGCCTCATCTTGCATATGAGATACAGTACGATCTACTTCATCCCTGAGCTGATTGCGCCATGCTTCAAGAATTAGCTTGAAATGCGCCAACTGGGCATCGTTCATGTATTCTTCACCTGGCTTCTCTTGGTAAGGTTCTACCCCAGCGATGGCGAGAATGCTTAAGGACGAGGTTTTACGTTTTTGCCCTTCTTGCATAATACTTCTCCTAACACACGCACTATCAAACGAACCCCTAGCGGGGAAAAAAACAGGCCGCTATAAATAGCAGATGGAGCATGGGTTGGCAATTGTTCCTGCCATTAGTTTCACAATGGTGTGAAGACAAACGCAGTGAATGACTTTACACCCTGTACAACTTGACTGTAAATATTAGGTCAATCAATAAATTAACGACTTAGTACAAAAGTTAACTTATCGCCTAAAACCATCCCTTTTCCTGTAATGCTTGCCTGGTAACAGATAACTTCGACTCCAGAATTTCGCGCTTGTTCCAAAAGAGATGAATAATTATGGTCAATATGCGCAGCCGCCGCGACTTGCCTGATGCCAGAATGCAAAACTGCAAAAAATAAAACTGCTCTTTGTCCTTGTTCCGTTATGTGTTGTAGTTCCCGTAAGTGTTTCTGCCCGCGGGTAGTAACAGCATCGGGGAAATAGCCACAATTTTCTTGGAGAAGCGTCACGGATTTCACTTCGATATAGCAGTTAACTTGCTGTTCTGCCTGCAACAACAGATCTATCCGGCTGCTCTCTTCGCCATATTTTACTTCCCGGCTCATTTTTTTGTATTCAGAAAATTCTGAAATGACATTTTGTTGAATCGCCTCGGCCACTAAATCGTTTGCTCTGAGCGTATTGACACAAATCCAGTGACCATCCTGCGTTTCGGTCAATTCCCAACTGTTGGGATATTTACGCTTTGGATTGTCAGATGTGGAGTACCAAACGGTATCTCCCGGCGTAGCACAGCCAGTCATCGCACCCGTGTTGGCGCAGTGGATAGTCAGTATTTCACCTTCCGGTGTCATGACATCAGCCAGGAAGCGTTTATAACGACGAATTAGCGTTGCGGATTGTAAGGGAGGATGGAATTCCATAAAAACTCCTTAATGACTGATGGCATAAGATTGAAGCAGGCAATGCTACAATGTTGGCCGCTGAAAGTTAACTTTCTTTAATGGAGTGTTTGTGTCTTTATTGCCTGTATATGAGGTCGTTGAGTCTGTCCTGAGTGTGCTGAAAAGCTCACCGCAGGTGCTGCTTCATGCGCCTGCTGGTGCCGGGAAATCTACGGGTTTGCCACTGGAAATTCTGAAAAGAGCGGATTTTTCCGGACGTATTATTATGTTAGAACCACGGCGGATTGCCGCTCGCAGCGTTGCCAATCGTCTTGCGGTTCAACTGAATGAAAATACCGGTCAGACCGTGGGTTATCGGATGCGCTCAGAAACGAAAGTGCGCACGGCTACCCGTCTTGAAGTGGTAACAGAAGGTATTTTAACCCGTATGTTACAGCAAGATCCGATGCTGGAAGGTGTTTCACTGGTGATTCTGGATGAATTCCATGAGCGCAGCTTACAGGCTGATTTAGCGCTGGCATTGTTGTTGGATGTACAGGCAGGGTTGCGGGATGATCTGCGGATTTTGATCATGTCGGCTACGTTGGATAATCAGCGGCTCTCTTCTTTACTACCTGATGCGCCAGTGATTATTTCTGAAGGGCGTAGCTTTCCTGTCACCAGAAATTATCATCCTTTACCTGCTCACCAGCCTTTTGAACAGAGTGTAGCCACTGTTGTATTACGGTTACTCCAGCAAGAGCAAGGTTCTGTACTGTTGTTTCTGCCGGGGAGTGGAGAAATTCAACGGATATTTGGACTGCTTAAAGGAAAAGTTTCTGCCGATATCGATCTTTGTCCGTTATATGGTGCTTTATCATTGGCTGAACAGCAAAAAGCGATCGAACCTTCACCGTTTGGACGCCGTAAAGTTGTTCTGGCGACTAACATTGCAGAAACCAGCCTGACGATTGAGGGTATCCGGTTGGTGGTTGATAGCGGTCTTGAGCGTACAACACGTTTTGAACTCAGAAATGGGCTAACCCGCTTGATCACTCAACGCATCAGTCAGGCTTCTATGATACAACGGGCTGGCCGCGCAGGGCGGTTGGAAGCTGGAATTTGCTGGCATCTGTTCAGCCAGGAACAGGCAGAAAGAGCAGCAGAGCACAGTGAACCTGAAATCTTGAATACTGATCTCAGTAGCTTATGGCTCTCCTTATTGCAGTGGGGATGTCGTGACACTTCCCAATTACATTGGCTGGATACGCCTCCTGTGGCGTCATTGGCGGTAGCCCAATCGCTTTTATTACAGCTAGGCGCGGTAAGCCATCACAATCAGTTGACGCCCAGGGGTAGAAAAATGGCGGAGTCTGGCAGTGAGCCACGCCTTGCCGCGATATTATGTGCCGGTTTGGAACAGGGAGCCGATGCGTTGGCGACCGCCGCTATGCTGACAGCGATTCTGGAAGAACCGCCTCGTGATGGTCAGCCGGATATCACTTATTGGGTTGAACAGCGTCAGCCTCAGTGGTTACGGCGGGCAAAACAGTTGACCAGAAATATGGGAGGGGCTTTTGGAGAGCCAGCCCGTGGATCAGCTGCAATGTTATTGGTTCAGGGTTTCCCTGACAGAATAGCCAAAAACCGGGATAAGCATGGTCGTTTTCAATTGGCTAATGGTCTGGGGGCGATGATTGATTATGAAGAAAAATTATCCGATGAATCCTGGCTGGTGGTGCCTTCGCTATTGCAAAATAGCAGGAGTCCTGACGCCCGTATTCTGTTGGCTTGTCCGTTGGATATTGAACAATTGGTACAGCAACAACCGAATTTATTCTGTGAACAAAATATCGTTGCATGGGATGACAATAAAGGAACATTGCGGGCATGGAAACGGCTGCAATGTGGGAGCCTGACAGTAAAAGCGCAACTATTGGCAAAACCTTCAGCTGAACAATTACAACAGGCCCTGCTAAACTGGTTACGAAGTGAAGGATTACAAGCGCTGAATTGGTCACCTGAGGCTATGCAATTATGCACCCGTATTCAATGTGCGGCTAAATGGTTGCCTGAAATACAGTGGCCTGCGGTAGATAATAATTCGTTGATGGATTCTCTTGATCATTGGTTAATGCCGTTTCTTATTGATGTGCGTGATTTGAAAGGTTTAAAACAGATTGATTTGTTGCCGGCATTGGCAGGTTTATTGGATTGGCAACAGCGCCAATGTCTGGATAATGAGCTGCCCATTTATTACACTGTTCCTACCGGCAGCCGGATAGCAATCAATTATTTCAGTGATAAACCCCCTGTATTATCAGTGCGGATGCAGGAAATGTATGGTGAGCAGCAAAGTCCATCGTTGGCAAAAGGGCGGGTAGCATTGGCGCTTGAATTATTATCGCCAGCCCAGCGACCATTGCAGATCACACAAGATTTGGCTGCTTTTTGGCAGGGAGCATACCGGGAAGTGCAAAAAGAAATGAAAGGGCGCTACCCAAAACATCTGTGGCCGGATGATCCGGCAAGTACGGCGCCAACCCGGCGGGTAAAAAAATATTCGCAGTAGAAATTTAAGAACTTTCTTGCAGGCGAATAAATTCATTAAAAAAGATATGAATACCCATTATTCAGCATTTGAATGGCTTTGGAGAATTTTGGAATGTCTGGTGAAGATCGTCGACCAATCGGACGTAAAGGCAAGAAACCGCTATCCCGCCGTGAACCTCTATCGAAAAGACGGCATCTGTTGGATGATGATTATGATAATGATGGCTACGAAGATGACGACTACGATGATGAAGAGGATCAACCCATGACAAAAAGAGGAACGTATTCCCGTCCACCTAAGAAAAAGTGGCGTTGGTTCTGGCTGTTATTCAAGATATTTATTGTTTTTGCTGTATTGCTGGGGGGGTATGGTGTTTATCTGGATGGTAAAATCCGTGACCGTATTGACGGAAAAGTCTGGGATCTGCCTGCGGCAGTTTATGGCCGGATGGTCAACCTTGAACCGGGCATGAACTACAGTAAAAAAGAGATGGTACATCTGCTGGAAGGAATGCAGTATCGTCAGGTGACGAAAATTACCCGTCCTGGGGAGTTTTCTGTCAGAGGCGAAACCATTGAAATGCTGCGCCGTCCATTTGATTTCCCTGACAGTAAAGAAGGGCAGATCCACGCGCTGTTGACTTTCAGTGATAACCGTTTGGCAGGGATAGAAAATATAGAAAATCAGCGTCAGTTTGGTTTCTTCCGTCTTGATCCGAAGCTGATTACCATGTTGCAGTCACCCAATGGTGAGCAGCGGTTGTTTGTGTCGCGTTCAGGTTTCCCGGAGTTACTGGTCAATACCTTGCTGGCGACAGAAGACCGTCATTTCTATCAACATGATGGTATCAGTATCCTTTCTATCGGGCGTGCGATGCTGGCTAACCTGACGGCGGGGCGTACCGTTCAGGGGGGAAGTACCCTGACGCAACAATTGGTCAAAAACTTGTTCCTGACCAATGAACGTACGTTGGTGCGTAAAGCGAATGAAGCTTACATGGCGGTTTTGATGGATTACCGCTATAGCAAAGATCGTATTCTCGAATTGTATCTGAACGAAGTTCATCTGGGGCAAAGTGGTGATGAAGAGATCCGGGGATTTCCGTTGGCGAGCCTTTATTATTTTGGCCGCCCAGTGGATGAACTGAGTTTGGATCAGCAGGCGTTGCTGGTCGGCATGATGAAAGGTGCTTCACTCTATAACCCGTGGCGTAATCCTAAACTGGCTCTTGAGCGCCGTAATGTGGTGCTTAAACTTTTACAAAATCAGCAAATTATTGATGAGGATCTGTATAAACTACTGAGCGCCCGCCCACTGGGGGTAAAACCGAAAAGTGGTGTCATCACGCCACAACCTGCGTTTATGCAGCGGGTTCGTCAGGAATTGCAGGATAAGCTGGGCAATAAAATTAATGATTTATCTGGCGTAAAAATCTTTACGACTCTTGATCCGGTATCCCAGGATGCGGCTGAAAACGCAGTGGAAGAGGGAATTGCTAACCTGAGAAAAACCCGCAAAATCGCTGATCTTGAAGGGGCAATGGTGGTTGTCGATCGCATTAGTGGTGAAATCAGGGCGATGGTCGGCGGTTCTCGACCGCAGTATGCCGGATTTAACCGGGCCATGATGGCGCGCCGCTCGATTGGTTCTTTAGCAAAACCCTCTACTTATTTGGCTGCCCTGAGTGAACCTGATCAATATCGATTGAATACCTGGCTGGCGGATGAACCCCTTTCTGTGAAACAGCCGAACAGTAAGGTTTGGGAGCCGAGAAACTATGACCGCCGTTTCCGTGGTCGAGTCATGTTGGTGGATGCACTGGCTAGATCACTGAATATTCCGACGGTAAATCTTGGATTGGCTGTTGGCCTTGATCATGTAAGCAACACACTGATCCGGCTTGGCGTTCCGGCAGACGTTATCCAGCAGGTTCCGGCGATGTTACTGGGTTCTCTCAGCTTGACGCCGCTGGAAGTGGCTCAGGAATATCAGACGATGACCAGTGGCGGCAATCGCGCGACGCTTTCTGCGTTACGTTCTGTCATTGCAGAGGATGGCGCTGTGATATATCAGAGTTACCCGCAGGCTGAACGGGCTGTACCGGCTCAGGCGGCTTACCTGACGCTGTATGGTATGCAGCAGGTTGTGGCGAATGGGACTTCCCGTTCTCTGACGGGTAAATTTGGCCGTTATAATCTGGCAGGTAAAACTGGTACAACCAATGATCTGCGTGATAGCTGGTTTGCCGGGATTGATGGCAAAGAAGTGGTGATTTCATGGGTTGGCCGGGATAACAACGATCCGACTAATCTGACCGGCGCCACTGGCGCGTTAAATGTGTATCGCCGTTATCTGGAAAATCAGACACCGCTGGTGCTGAACAACATTCCGCCGGAGGGAATTGTCGATATGGCAGTTAATCAAGATGGCAGCTTTAATTGTAGCGGTGGCAGTGGCTGGAGAACATTGCCTGTCTGGACTTATGATCCACAGAGTTTGTGTCAGCAAGCAGCAACATCAGAGCCTGTTCAGCAACAAGAACAAGCGCCGGGTTGGTTGCGGGAGATGTTTGATCAATAATTAATTCACGGTTTATCAATATCTTAAGCGCCGTAAAAATACGGCGCTATAATTTGATAGCGAAGAAATTATTTCAGTTTGGCAAAGCAGCGGGCGGCGGCATCCACAGTACGCTGAATATCTTCATCCGTATGCGCGATAGACATAAAACCCGCTTCAAATGCGGAAGGTGCTAAATATACACCCTCGTCAAGCATAAGATGGAAGAAACGTTTGAAACGCTCAATATCGCAATTCATCACATCTTGATAGTAACTGACTGTTTCCGCATCAGTAAAGAAAATGCCAAACATACCGCCGACATGGTTAACTACCAGCGGAATGCCAGCCGCTGTTGCTGCTTTAGTCAGGCCAGCAGCCAAATTATCTGTCAGTTCAGTCAGACGCTGATGTACACCGGGTTGAGAAACTTCGTTCAGGCAGGCAAGACCCGCAGCCATAGCAATTGGATTGCCGGACAAGGTTCCCGCCTGATAAACCGGGCCGGTTGGCGCTAATTTCTCCATCACTTCATAGCGTCCACCGAAAGCGCCAACGGGCATACCACCACCAATGATTTTGCCAAGACAAGTCAGGTCAGGCTCTACATTGTAATAAGATTGCGCGCCGGATAAGGCGACGCGGAAACCTGTCATCACTTCATCGATAATCAGCAGAGCGCCGAATTCATCACACAGTGCGCGCAGACCGGGTAGAAATTCTGGCAGTGGCGGCACACAGTTCATATTACCGGCAACGGGTTCGACAATAATACAGGCTATCTCTTCAGGATATTGTTCAAATGCTTCCCGCACTGAGTTCAAATCGTTATAGGTACAGGAGAGTGTATGTTTGACGAAATCAACCGGAACCCCCGGAGAGTTTGGTTGGCCGATAGTCAGCGCGCCAGAACCGGCTTTTACCAGCAGGCAATCAGCGTGGCCGTGATAACAACCTTCGAATTTGATGATCTTATCGCGGTTGGTATATCCACGAGCCAGACGGATAGCACTCATGGTCGCCTCTGTGCCTGAGTTGACCATGCGCACCATATCCATTGATGGCACCAGTTCAGTCACTAATTGAGCCATTTCTACTTCAGCGGCAGTGGGGGCGCCAAAACTTAACCCTTGTTCGGCGGCTTTGATGACTGCATTACGGATAGCGCTATGGTTATGCCCCAATACCATAGGCCCCCAGGAGCCGACGTAATCAATATAGGCTTTGCCATCAACATCATAGAGATAGGCGCCGTTAGCATGTTTAATAAACAGAGGCGTACCGCCAACGCCATTAAATGCACGTACCGGGGAGTTAACACCGCCGGGAATAAGCTGTTTGGCCTGAGAATAGAGGATTTCGGATTGGCTCATTAAAAGCTCCTGAATGTATCTTTAAGTGGGTTTATCGCTTGTCTCACCGATTATAATGGTCTTAGAACGATAATTCCGGGTTTATTCTTTACATAATCAAGGAATGGCGAATCGACTACTTTTTTATTCGCTGCAAGTGAAGACGCATTTCTAAACATTGGGCCATGATCTGTCATAATAAAAATCCCGGTATGCGTGACATCCAGCCCGGCAAGATGTGTATATATTCCTATATAATCTCCCGTCTTTAAGTGTTTGATAACGGAGTCATTCACCTTATTACCTGGAATATATTTAATATCTCGGTTGATAACACTAAGTCCGGGGATATATTCGCCGCCATCAGCTTTTCTATTCAGACTTTTTGTGATTTTTATATAAGAAGAACTTATTGCATCCGCCACATCTTTGGCATTTAATTTTTCTCTGGTGGACCAGTCCGTGAAGAAATGTTTTCTTTGCAAGAAACTGATTTTTCCGTCGATATACCTTGTCTGGATGAGATTCTTGATAAAATCCTGTTGGTCATTTGATTTCCTTAGCGATTCTACGTAATCAAGAAAAGTAAAACAGTCCAGGCCGCTAAAATCTATAACTAATTTTTCAGGTTCAGTTGGGGAGCCGACCAGTTTGTTTGCGACATAAGGCGTATTGAGAAACTGATAAGAGATATTTTTTATCATTTCACCAGGATTGTCTTTATTTCCCGGTTTTACCTGGTTTTCTATAATATTATCGACTTTCTTCGAGGTATAACTATCGATATCGACTTGCTTGCTATGGGCTACGCAGCCTGCAAGGGTGACGACCAGCATAAGTGGTAATATTTTTTGCATAAGAACTCCGCATGGTGACTTTAATAAATACTTAATAAAGTAACTAATAATCATGATAAATCAATAAATTTTCCTTTTTATAGTGAATTGATTGACTGATGATTGAACTATACTTAATCCAGAGTCCAGAAGGTGCTTATTGATATCGTCTGAACTCTGCATATCTGTTGGCGGCTGTACTGGTGGTCTCATTTGCTCTTTTCACTAGCGCGTTTTGGATTCGCTGATTCATCAAGGGCTAACCTCAATGTTAAAAGATGCTCAGACAACTTGTTAGCTATTCATGAGTTGCTAAAATGACAAAACTTGAACGAACTAACCAGGTATTAGATAATTCGAATTATTAATAAATCGGCAAATTTCTGTTGTCTTGTGAATGTCTTTGCCGGGTTCCGGTTTGGAGTAAAAAATGATGAGCGATGATATAGCATTACCTTTGCAGTTTACTGATGCTGCCGCCAGTAAAGTGAAAATCTTAGTTTCGGATGAAGAAAATCCGAACCTGCGTTTACGGGTTTATATCACAGGTGGTGGTTGCAGTGGTTTCCAGTATGGTTTTACCTTTGATGATCAGATCAATGAAGGCGATATGACCATTGAGAAACAGGGTGTCGAATTGGTTGTTGATCCGATGAGTCTGCAATATTTGGTTGGCGGTTGTGTTGATTATACCGAAGGTCTGGAAGGTTCACGCTTTATCGTCACCAACCCTAATGCTAAGACAACCTGCGGTTGTGGTTCTTCTTTCAGTATCTGATTCTAGGTTGTTTCCCGCAATGGGTCTGTGAACGATATGACCCATTTTCGGGATATGCCTGCAATCCCTTTAAACTATTACTTTATCCGGACCCCTTATCGTTCAATTGCCGGCATAGTTGTTCAGCAGCCAGCACGATACGAGGCCCTGCGCGATGAAACCAATCTTCATGCAATGTAATTACTTTGGCCCTCAATTGAGGATGCCAGAAATTTTCAATTAATCTGGCTTGTTCCGGCCCGCCACTGATAACAATCGTCTCAGGTTTCCGAGTGAGTACTTGCTCACGGCTTACCTGCGGCCAGGGAACGGGGCTGTCAGCGAAAATATTTCTGCCACCACAGATTGAAAGCACTTCACTTTGCAGTGTTTGTCCTGAAGCAGTAAACAAAGACTGAGTGCCGAATTGTAAAAAGACAGGTTTTGGTGTGGTTGAGGCATATTTTTGTTTCAGAGCGGCAAACCGTTGACGAAGTTCAGTTGCGGATTTTTTTGCCTGCTCAGGATGGGGGCTGTATTCGGCCAGTCGTTCCAAATCCTGAGCTATCTGTTCAGTGGTTTTGGGGTCGGAATAAAAGATTTTAATACCAAAAGAGGCGAGTTGTTCCAATGGCCGTTGGGGATTACCACCACGCCATGCCAGAATCAGATCGGGTTTCAGTGTGATAATACGTTCCAGATTAATGCCTTGCCAGTTAGCCACTTGCTCAAGTTTATTGGCTTGGGGCGGATAATCAGAATAAGCGCTGGCTGCGAGCAGATTGTCGCCTAACCCGGCAGCATAGGCTAATTCTGTAGTTGACGGGGATAAGCTGATGACCCGTAAAGGCATGGCATACAAATAATGACTGAAACCACTGAGAAACAGTAAAAGCGATAACCAAACTGAACCTGCGCTTTTTATCCATCTCATGAAAGTATGCCTTTTAATATATAAATATCATGAATGTTCCAGGCGGAGCAGACACGCCCTTGATATCTTCTGAAAGTATTAATCAGGGCGTGATTCTGTCAATAAAATATTATTTATCGTGACTCAGTGTTGCCAGCATTGCGTTGACCATTAATGTGGATTGGCGGGCTGCCACAGAAAGAAATTCATCAAAACTGAGATGAGATTCTTTATCTGCTACGTCAGAGATTGCACGTACCACAACAAACGGTGTGTTGTATTGGTAGCAGACGTGCCCTATCGCTGCCGCTTCCATTTCTACTGCTGTAACCTGTGGGAAAGTCGCCCGGATACGTGCCAGTGGTTTCGCACCGTTAATAAATGCATCACCGCTGCAAATCAGCCCACGTATTGCATTCAAATCCAGTGAACGAATACATTTTTCTGCCAGTGCGATCAGCTGGTTATCCGCCAGGAACGCAGAGGGACATTGCGCCATTTGACCAGGCTCATAGCCAAAAGCGGTGACATCAGCATCATGATAGCGAACTTCGCTGGATACCACGATATCACCGATTTGCAATTCCGGATCAAGGCCACCTGCGGAGCCTGTGTTGATAATCACATCAGGCTGACAATATTCAAGCAGTAAAGTCGTACCAATTGCAGCAGAAACTTTACCAATACCGGATTTTAACAGTGCGATCTCCACGCCGTTGAGCTTACCGGTATAGATTTCGCAGCCACCCCGTGACAGTGTCTGGCGATCTTCAATTTGATCACGCAGTAAAGTCACTTCTTGCTCCATAGCACCTATCACGCCTACTTTCATTGTGTCATACTCGCTGTTGATTAATTAATCATATAAAATCATTCAGTTCCTGAGTTTAACATTTAATGCAGAACAATCAGATAATCTGTGGTGTAAAACAGTGCTATCTCAAAAGTCGGGGGATAAATGTCCGGGATAGACTTTAGTCAGAAGCTTAATTATCAACGTAAATACAGTCATTATGATGTTGATCCTAATGATGAAGAACAAGTTATTCGCCAGTTTGAAAGTGATCGCGGGCGGATTATGAATTCAGCGGCTATTCGTCGTTTACAGCAGAAAACACAAGTTTTTCCTCTGGAAAATAATGCCGCTGTCCGCAGTCGCCTGACGCATTCATTGGAAGTGCAACAGATTGGCCGCTATATTTCGAAAACGATTATCAATGAACTGAAAACGCGTAATTTGCTAGTTCAATACCGGCTGGATAAACGGCTGTTGTCATTTGAGAGCCTGATTGAAATGGCTTGTTTAATGCACGATATTGGTAATCCACCTTTTGGTCATTTTGGTGAAGCGGCAATTAAAAACTGGTTTGCCAGAAAGCTCGATCTTAATTTTGCCCTGGAACATATTGAGCGAAAAGATCAATGTGAAATACCTGCATTGCGTTTGTGCGGGGAGGTGAAAAAAGATCTTTTCCGTCGCCAGTTACGTAAAGATTTATGTCAGTTTGAAGGGAATGCTCAGGCTATCCGTATGGTACACAGCCTGTTAAAATTCAATCTGACTTATGCTCAGATTGGTTGCATTCTAAAATATACTTGTCCTGCCTTTCGTCTTGAAAAGGAGCTGGATCAGTTTAATTACCTGATGAAAAAACCGGGCTTTTATTGGTCGGAAGAGAATTTTGTCCGTGAATTGCGCCGCGAGCTTAAAATGGGGGAATTCTGTCGTTTCCCACTGACTTATATTATGGAAGCCGCAGATGATATCTCTTATTGCCTTGCTGATCTGGATGATGCGGTTGAAAAAGGTATTTTTGGCGTAGATACCTTGATGGAATATTTGGAACAGGAGTGGGAAGAAAACGGTGGTCATCGGTCTGGCGATCTGTTCGACGCTACGATCAGAAAAGCTTATAAAAGAACGAGTGGCAACGAATTACGTCGAAGTCAGCAGGACCAATTTTTTATGTATTTGCGGGTTTTTATTACCGGCAGGTTGGTACCTTACACTGCCCGTCGTTTTATTGATCATCTGCCTGCTGTTTTTGAGGGTTCATTTAATCAAGCGTTACTTGAAGATAAGAGCGAGGAGCATCGGTTGCTTAAAACGCTGAAAGACATTGCCTGTAAAAGAGTGTTTAATCATCCGGAAATTGAAGAGTTGGAATTGAAAGGGTATAAAATTATCAATGGGTTATTGGATTTTTATTGGCCGTTATTGAAGATGTCCCGCCAGAGTTTTATGGAATTAAACCAGAACAATTTCCATAAAGATTATTTTATTGAAACCCGGTTGCTGCACAAACTTTCCACCAAACATCGCTTGGCTTATAACGAAGCGGTAGAAGGAATGATCGCCACTGACGAATCTGAAAAAGACTTGATGGAATTCTACTACCGCGCCCGTCTTATTCAGGATTACATCAGTGGCATGACAGATAATTATGCTTACGAAGAATATCGTAAATTTATTGTGTGTAACTGATATTTTGGCCGTTACTCAATAGCTTTTGGGCAGCGGCAAGTACATTGTCAATTTCATCTGTCAACTCCAGTAATTCAGGTTCTATATCGGTTAATGGAATGTTTTTTTGTAATTGTTGTTCAATTAATTGGCAGAGTGCCTTAAGTTGTGGCACGCCGCTGTAACAGCAACTACCGTGCAACTTATGGATTTGCTGCTGATAATCGTCAACAATGTCCCCGGATAAAACTTTTTCTGTGATTGCTTTTATCTCCGGCAGAGAATCCACCAGCATTTTTATCATCTCTATCACTAACTGTTCTTTTTCTTCTGCCTGTTGCAGGGCTAACCGCCAATTAACATGTTGTGATTCCGCTGTTTTAATGTGACGGTTTAGCGCTGTTCTCAGGCCATCTTCGTCCAGAGGTTTGGTCAGAAAATCTTCAAATGGCAATTGATCTGCATCGCCCTTTGGCCGGCAGGTATAGGCTGTGACGGCGATAATCGGGGTATTACGGTGTTGTGGTAGCTGGTGGATGCGTTCAGCAGTACAGATGCCATCCATACCCGGCATATGGATATCCATCAGAATGACATCAAAATGGTGAGATTTTGCCGATTGTAAAGCGTCTTCCCCATTACTGCATGTCACTGTTTTTTCTACGACGTCTTTCAGTAACGAGCCGATTAGTTTGAGGTTGGCTGGATTATCATCAACGGCCATGACTGTCATGGGTAAACGCGGGAATTGGATAATCGTTTTTTGTGGTACAGCAGAGCCGGTTAGAATGAAATCATCTTTTCCCAGCCACAAATCAAAACGAAAAACGGAACCTTTTTTCGGCTCGCTGGTAAAACTGATATTGCCGCCCATTTCGCGGATCAGTTTCCGGGTAATCACCAGACCAAGGCCGGTACCACCATAACGGCGGGAAATACTGGCATCTGCCTGATGAAAAGCCTGAAATAGATGGGGTTGCTGTTCAGGATTGATACCAATGCCGGTATCTCTGACCGTGATCTCTAAATTGATTTTATGGGATTGCTGTTGTATCAGATTGATTTGTATTTCCACACAACCTTGTTCAGTGAATTTAATGGCGTTACCGATGATATTGGTGAGTATTTGCTGGAGACGCGTAGGATCGCCTATGACCAGATTTGGTATTTGGGGATTAACGTTGTGCGTTAGCTGAATGCCTTTATTTTTGGCGCTGGGTGCCAACAAAACCATCACCTCATCAATTGTATTCTGTAGAAGAAATGGAATGTTTTCCAGTATCAGCTTATCCGCTTCAAGCCGGGAAAAATCCAATATATCATTGATAATATTCAGCAGATGATTGGCAGAACGTTCAATAATATGCAGATATTCAGCTTGCTGTACTGTCAGAGAGGTTTTCAGTGTTTGGCGGGTAAAACCAATGACGCCATTAAGCGGTGTGCGTAATTCATGGGACATATTTGCCAGAAATTCTGTTTTTATTCTGGCGGCTTCTTGAGCGCGTTTTTTTGCTATTGCCAGCTCAACATTCTGAATTTCGAACTGCTCCATCGTTTCACGCAGATCTGAAGTTGCCTGATCAATATCGTTCTGCATCTCTTCTTTATAGCTGGAAAGCGATTTTGCCATGGCATTAATGCCATTTTTCAGCGTATTCAATTCACCAAAATATTTCCCGTTGACACGGCTGTTTAACTGCCCCTGGCGAATTCTATCAACAGCACTGACCATATCGCTGATAGGTTTTGTGATTTTGTGGACCAAATGGTAGGCAAACAGTGATGCCCAGCCAAGGCAAATCAGTAATAGCAATATAAAGATAACTATCTCTTTATATTGCTGTAAGTGAGCTGACCGTAAATCAAGATCAATAGCGATATAACCAATTGGATGTAGATATGGGGTATCCGCATTCTGTTGATTCTGAGATAAATGGCGCTCTGAGATAATCGGCATGCGTAAAATAATACTGTTTTTGACCTCCATTTTTGTCAGGGTTGTTGGCAGTGGCATACCTGGTGCGATCTGTAGTTGAGCTGAATTGTATTTATAGTTTGATATATCAAATAGTTGATTATCATCATTAAAAATGGCAATCGCCCGGACTATCTCAGAATTTCTGCGATGAAGCCGGGTTATCAATGAGTTGACGCGTTCACGGTTATTCAGGTTTATCCCGATTTCACTGGCAATCGAAAGCGGTTCAATAATACTGACCCCAGAGCGAACGATTTGGTTTTTCAGTTCACGGTAGTGATAACAGAGAAACGATATACTGAAAAACATGCCAACCAGTAAAATCGGCACTAGGATCAGGCTCATCATGCGAAGGCGTAAGCTATATTTGGTCATAGGCGTCCATTATGGGAAAATAAGAACTTAATAATTCATAGTCCGTAAGAATCATGGTGCAATTTTATTCCCCCAATCGCCGAACAGTAAACCGGCAAATCATCACAGTCACTGCTGATAATCTGGATGCCCAAGGACAGGGCGTAGCTCGTTATCAGGGTAAAACCATTTTTGTCGCCGGATTATTGCCCGGTGAACAGGCACAGGTACAACTAACGGAAGAGAAGCGCCAGTTTGCAAAAGCAAAGTTGGTTAAGCGTTTATCTGACAGTCCATATCGTGTAAATCCCCGCTGCCCGCATTTTGAAATATGTGGCGGTTGTCAGCAACAACATGTTGCTCCTGATTTACAGCGTGAGAGTAAAGCCCGTGTTTTGGAACATCTTATTCGTCGGGAAACCGGCATCACTGTCTCTGCCAGGCCGGTGATTCTCAGCCCTGAATATGGTTACCGGCGTCGGGCAAGGCTTGGTTTACATTATCAGATAAAACAACGTCAATTGGTGATGGGGTTTCGTCAGAATCAATCCAATGAATTGGTTGCGATAAAAACATGCCCTGTTTTACAACCTGAATTGGAACGGTTATTGCAGCCGCTATCTCAGTGTCTGAATGATCTGAAAGCGGCTAAACGGTTGGGACATGTGGAATTAGTGCTGGCAGATAACGGCCCATTGATGATATTGCGCCACCTTGATCCCCTGAAAGGGGAAGATAAAGAAAGGTTATGCACGTTTTCTGTGCAGCACAATGTGGCTGTCTATCTGGCGGCAGATGAAACTTCAATTGAGTCACTGAATGAACAGCCGGAACCTTGGTATCAGGTAGCTGGCCTGAAATTAATTTTCAGTCCGAGAGATTTTATTCAGGTTAACGATGAAGTGAATCAACAAATGGTTACTCAGGCGATGGCGTGGCTTGATTTACAACCGAATGACCGAGTGCTCGATCTGTTCTGCGGTATGGGAAATTTTACCTTACCTATTGGCCGGATAGTGCAGGCGGTGGTCGGAGTAGAAGGGGTTGCCACGCTGGTAGCGAATGGGCAATATAATGCCAGATTAAATAATTTGGATAACATATCTTTCTTCCATGAAAACCTGGAAGCGGATATACATCGTCAACCCTGGGCGAAACTGGGGTTTAACAAGGTCTTATTAGATCCGGCGCGTGCTGGTGCAGCAGGGGTCATGTCACACATCGTCGAGCTGGCCCCTGAAAAAGTGGTCTACGTCTCTTGCAATCCAACAACATTGGCGCGGGACAGTAAGATTCTGCTTGAGGCTGGCTATCATATTATTAGTGTGCGGATGCTGGATATGTTTCCGCATACAGGTCATCTGGAATCAATGGCGCTATTTAGCCGCCAGGTCGTGGTTGGGTAGACGCTGTGAAGTAGTCAGGAGAGATTATGGTTGCGGTAAGAAGTGCTCATTTAACCCCTGCGGGAGAGTTTGCAGTAAATAAGTGGATCGCCAGTTTAAATATAGCGAATCTTCAATTGGGTGAGAGATTAGCCGAAACCTGGCGTTATTGTCACGAAAAAGCGCAAAATCATCCTGATTCAGAACTTCTGTTATGGCGTGGCGTAGAAATGGTTGAGATCCTTTCTACGCTGAGTATGGATAATGACAGTATGCGCGCTGCGCTGCTGTTTCCGCTGGTTGACGCCAAATTGCTCGACAGTGAAACCGTCACAGAGGTGTTTGGCAGTGCGATCATCAATCTGGTGAAAGGCGTCATGGATATGGATGCTATTCGTCAGTTAAAAGCCACGCATAATGATTCAACCTGTTCCGTACAGGTTGATAATGTCCGCCGGATGCTGCTGGCAATGGTAGAAGATTTTCGCTGTGTTGTTATCAAGCTGGCGGAACGGATTGCCCATCTGCGGATAGTGAAAGAGGCGACTGAAGATGATCGAGTACTGGTTGCTAAAGAGTGTTCCAATATTTATGCGCCACTCGCTAACCGCTTGGGGATTGGTCAACTCAAATGGGAACTTGAGGATTACTGTTTCCGTTATCTCCATCCTGATGAATATAAAAAAATTGCTAACTTACTGCATGAGCGTCGGATTGATCGTGAACAATATATTGATCACTTTGTCAGCACATTGCGTAAATATATGCTCAAAGAGAACGTAACAACTGAAATATACGGACGACCTAAACATATCTATAGCATCTGGCGCAAAATGCAGAAAAAATCGCTGGCATTTGATGAGTTGTTTGATGTCCGGGCTGTGCGGATTGTGGTTGAACGTTTACAGGATTGTTATGCGGCACTGGGGATAGTACATACTCACTATCGTCATTTGCCCGATGAATTCGATGACTATGTTGCTAACCCGAAGCCTAATGGTTACCAATCCATTCATACCGTAGTGCTTGGGCCGAATGGTAAAACACTGGAAATTCAGATCCGTACCCGTCAGATGCATGAAGATGCGGAATTGGGAATAGCTGCACACTGGAAATATAAAGAGGGTGCGACGGCGGTTGGTCGAGCGGGGTATGAAGGACGTATTGCATGGCTGCGTAAACTGATTGCATGGCAGGAAGAGATGGCCGATTCTGGCGAGATGCTGGATGAGGTTCGCAGCCAAGTGTTTGATGATCGGGTATATGTATTTACGCCGAAAGGCGATGTTATTGATCTGCCTGCTGGCTCTACGCCACTGGATTTTGCCTACCATATTCACAGCGATGTAGGGCATCGTTGTATTGGGGCGAAAATCAGCGGTCGAATTGTGCCATTTAGCTATCAATTGCAGATGGGCGATCAAATTGACATCATCACACAGAAACAACCGAACCCAAGCCGTGACTGGCTGAATCCAAACTTGGGGTATGTCACCACCAGCCGTGGTCGGGCGAAAATTCATAACTGGTTCCGTAAACAGGATCGGGATAAAAACATCATTGCGGGCCGTCAGATGTTGGATAACGAACTGGCCCACTTGGATATCAGCCTGAAAGAAGCGGAAAAGCTGCTAATTGCGCGTTATAACGTTCATACCCTTGATGAAGTGCTGGCGGGAGTGGGTGTTGGTGATATCCGTATCAACCAGTTGGCTAATTTTCTGCAAAGCAAACTCAATAAAACCACGGCGGAGGATGCAGATCGGGAAGCGCTTCGCAATCTGGAGAACAAATCACATCCGCAGCGTAGTTCTGCTAAAGATAACGGACGGATTGTGGTAGAAGGTGTTGGTAACCTGATGCATCACATTGCCCGTTGCTGCCAGCCAATTCCGGGGGATGAGATTGTCGGCTTTATCACCCGTGGCCGGGGAATTTCCATCCACTGGGCTGATTGTGAACAACTGGCGGATTTGCAGGCAAGTGCGCCTGAAAGGGTGGTAGATGCAGTTTGGGGAGAAAGCTATTCCAGTGGTTACTCACTGATTGTGCGTGTGATAGCGAATGATCGCAGTGGATTACTGCGTGATATCACCACGATCCTGGCGAATGAAAAGGTGAACGTGCTTGGGGTGAGCAGCCGCAGTGATGTAAAGCAGCAGATTGCCACCATTGATATGAATATTGAGATTTATAACCTGCAAGTACTGGGACGGATATTGGCGAAAACCAATCAATTACCGGATGTCATTGAAGCTAAACGTCTTCATGGCAACTGATCGCAGGAAAATTTGGACAAAAGATGAAATCACCCGCTATAGAACGGTTACTGGGGATTATGGCGCAGTTGCGCCATCCTCAACAGGGATGTCCCTGGGATAAAGAACAGACATTCAAAACTATTGCACCTTATACATTAGAAGAGACTTATGAAGTCATTGATGCCATTGAGCGTGGCGATTTTTCTGATCTGAAAGAAGAGCTGGGCGATCTACTATTTCAGGTGGTGTTCTATGCTGAAATGGGCAAAGAGCAGCAGTTATTTGATTTTGATGACATCTGCAATGCAATTAGCGACAAGTTGGAGCGTCGCCATCCGCATATTTTCGGTCAGCAGCAGAATATCAGTAGTGACATGGCTATCAGTGGCTGGGAAAAACGTAAAGCGCAGGAAAGAGCACAAAAAGATCTTCATTCGCTCCTTGACGACATTCCGGCAGGTCTGCCGGCGTTAATGAAAGCTTATAAAATGCAGAAACGTTGTGCTGCCGTCGGTTTTGACTGGGACACTCTGGGACCTGTGTTAGACAAAGTTTATGAAGAGATCGACGAAGTGATGGATGAGGCTCGTCAGACAGTTGTTGATGAGCCGCATCTGGAAGAAGAGGTTGGTGACTTGCTGTTTGCTGTTGTGAATTTGTCGCGCCATTTGGGGTACAAACCCGAAATGGCATTGCAAAAAGCATGTAATAAGTTTGAGCGTCGTTTTAAAGGCGTGGAAAAGCTGATCCTAGATAAAGGTCAGACGCTGGAAGCAGCAACATTGGAAGAGATGGAACAAATGTGGCAACAGGTTAAGAAACAATAAGTTGAAGGAATAGCCTGAAAGCTGGAATTTTTATTTTTTTGAGAGGAGAATTTATTCAGCATAAATTTTCCTTAGTTTCGTCTAAGAGGGAATTAAGTGTTTCTGGGTTGGCTGTTTATTAAACACATCTTGATTATTTAGTTTCATTATGGAAAGTTATCTAATGTCCTATCCCTACAAGATAATATGAAATTTCTTCATATTGTAGTATTAAAACGTTCATGTAGAATTATAATTCTTTTATTTTTAGATGGTTATGATTATTATTTTACCATAATAACTTTTAGATAAAAATTTGACATATCATAATATGAATCTAATCTTATAAATTTTAACACTTAGTTATAAGTTAATATTTTCAAAACAATTCTGTATCAGTAATAGGAGTTAAAATGGAAATCGAATTAATTGAAGAGTCTGAGCCAGAAGTTGAGGTCCTTTGTAATAGTGTTGATTGTCCATAATAACTAAATTAATCCCCCCTTATTGAATTAAGGGGGAAGGTATATAACTATGAATAAAAGAGAAATAAACATATATTTATCAAAATTAATATCAAACCCAAAATATTCAATAAAAATGTATGAAAATCCAAATAAATTTATGGATAAATATCATATGACTTTGGAAAGTAGAGAAGTCTTGATTGATTTTTTTAAAAAGAATGGCGGAAGATTTGTTAATTCGTCAATTTTGCAGAAAATAAAGAAGATGGATGGTCTGAAAGGAGCTCTTCCCAATGTATATATACCCTTCATCTTTCAAGTTGCTGCTTTGTTGGCTGCGTTCACTTACCCCAGTCACATAGTCATCTATGCTCCTGGGGATGCGTTCACTTGCCGCCGCGCTGCAAATTGAAATCTATTGGGTATAAATATTTAGGTGAAGAAAAATTTGAATTTGAATTTGAAAAATATTTAAATAGTCTTACTTTTAATAGCGAAGTTAAAAAAATCCTATTATTGAATCTGAAGTCTTTTGTAGTTTCATAATTGACTCAACTGAAGATGATATATTAGAGCTAATTGTATTATATGAAAAAGAAAAGAATCATCTTATAATTGATCTGCAAAATATGAATAATAATAGTTGGATGGATTATACACCAAAGATCGATATAGGTACGATGGAAAAGGTATTTGTTATTTCTCATCCAACTGTGAGGATTAAAAAATTCACTAAAAATATTAGCGTACTATTGGATCTCCTTCGTAAGGGGGAACCTCCGAGTGTTTTGAAAGATAAGTTGATGGAAAAAAGAAATAATATTCTATTTTATAAAAAAGATCAATCTAGAGAAATTACCTCATGTATGATAGGTGATATCATTTGTCATATTATATTGTCATGTAAGAACGCAATATTAGCCAGTGATATATTTAATGAGGTAGGTGAATATTATGGTATTGACAAAAATACCTTTATATCTTCCCTTGAGACACTAAATTCAAAAGGTTTAATATTTTTTGGTGTTAAGGAGATTCGTAATGAATAAATATGAAAAAATTGGTGTTGGCGTTAATTATAGGGCGTCCTTTTCAAAAGAAATTTTTAAAAACATCCAGCATATTGATATTCTTGAGGTACACTCTGAAAAATTTTTTTGGGATGAAGAAGACCCTTACTTAGAAAAATGTTGTAAAGAGGTGCCAATTATATTTCATGGACTTGATATGTCATTAGGAAGTGAGGAGAGTCTGGATGATGAATATATAAATAAATTAAAGAGAGTTATTACTGATAAGAAACCACAATGGTATAGTGATCATTTATCAGCAACACGGCATGGAGATATTGAAGTTGGGCATCTAATGCCAATACAGTTTTCAATTGAGAGTTCATATCAGATAATAGAAAAAATTAAAAAGATAAAATCACAAGTTAGTGATGATTTCATAATTGAAAATATTACCTATTATTATGAAATGCCTATGTCTGATTTATCAGAAATTGAGTTTATGAATAGAATAATTAAAGGCAGTGATTGTGGTATGTTGTTAGATATTAATAACTTATATATTAACTCAATGAATCATAATTATGATCCGAAAGAATTTTTGCTCAAACTACCATTAGATCATGTTGTCGAAATTCATTTGGCTGGTGGCGCATATAAATTTGATATGATTATAGACACCCATGCTAATGATATATGGAGTGAGGTATGGGAATTATATGAATTTGCACTTTCAAAAACTGATGTCAGTGGAGTTATAATTGAAAGGGATTCTAATATTGAGGATTATACTACTATTGTTGATGAGATATCTATTGCTCGTAATATATATAAGAAAGTGTATGGGAAAATAGTATGAATTTTCTAATTGTTGCACATCCTGATGATGAAATTATATGGTTTAATCCAAAGAATTTTGACTACATAATTATAGTTTTCTCTGGTAGAGAAAATAAACCGTCATTTCATAAGAAAAGAAATCAAGCACTATATGAACATCCTTATTTTTCTAAAATTATTAACCTAGGTTTAAATGAATCTGGAGATTGGGAGAATTTTGAAACGGATTTTTTAAATAAAAAACATTTTAAGACTATATGTAACTCTCTAGAGGATCTAAACATTTATGAATATGATTCCATTACTACACATGCTGTAGATGGTGAATATGGGCATTATGATCATATTGCTGTCCATAATGCTGTAATTGAAATCTATGGAAAGAGAAATACTATCTATACATCTAATGGATACAATAGGATCCAAGATGAAATGTTGTTTTCTGATTATATAAATGATTATGTGAAGATAAAAAGAATCTATCAGGCTCATGGTGTATGGACTTGGAATAAATATAAACTTCCTCTAGGTGTTCCTTCAACTAAACTAGTAATTGATAATAAGAACCTGAGAATAGCATCCATAGCAAGTATACCAGAAAGAGAATATAATCTACAAATTACTATCAACTCCATCTATTCACAGTTAGATGAATTAAATGTATATTTAAATGGATACGAAAAGATACCTCAATTTTTAAATAGAGATAAAATTAAAGTCTATATGAGTTCTCAGTTTGGGGATTATGGTGATGCTTCAAAGTTTTTTCCATTGAAAAATAAATCTGGGTATTTATTTACACTTGATGATGATTTAATTTATCCATCAAACTATATTGAAAAGCTTGTATTGAAAATAGAGAAATATAAACGGCAGCAATTTATATGTGTACATGGGAATATAATTGATAGAAAATCTTTATTGTCATATTATAAATATAAAAAAGGAATTCATTTTAGCTGTTCACTTGATAATGATATCACTGTAAATGTTCCTGGTACTGGCACATTGGCTTATCATTCATCACTTTATTCATTTTCAATGGAATCTTTTCAATTAAAAAACATGTCCGATATTTGGGTTGCAGTTATTGCTAAAAAAATAAACATAGCAATTATTTCTGTTGATAGACCTGATTACTGGATTAGGTCATCAATATCAAAGTCTGATCCTAATTCTATTTACAGTAATAGGGAATATTTAGATAAGAAAATATGTGAAGTAATTGAAAGAGAGGAGTTATATAAGATATGATGAATAAATATAAAGAAGAATTAAATTGTAAAGGATATGTTCTAATAAAGAATTTTTTATGTTATGAGGAAAAAGAACTACTTAGTGCAACTGTACAATGTCTTGATGATCGTGAAGATATTCCCGGAAAAATAATGAAATATTATGAATCCAGTGTGATTGATAATAAGAAAATACTTAATAGGATAGAAAACTTCATTGATGCTAAAGAAGCTTTTTTTATAAAAAAAATTGAAAAAAAAGCTTATGAGTTATTATGTTTTATTATGATGGAAGATTATTTTCTGTTTAAAGATAAAATTAATTTTAAGTTAAGCGGCGGAGGTGGGTTTTCTCCCCACCAAGATTATCCTGCATTCACTAGATTCATTAATAAAGAAATGTTTAATTTGATGATTCCAGTTGATGATACTAATATAGATAATGGTTGTTTATATATTTCAAATATGCCATTTGAAAAAAAATTGATTCCTCATAGCGAGGGAAAGGCATTGAAAAATGCGTATGAAAAATATGGTTGGGACCCTATTCAAGCTAATGCTGGAGATCTATTGATTTTTAGTTCATTTTTATTGCATATGTCAAAAGATAATCTATCTCACAATAGGAGAAGATGTATTTTTCTTACGTACAACAGTTGTTCTGAAGGTGATCTTAGAAGTAAATATTTTGACTTCAAAAGAAAAGTTTTTCCTCCATTAATAGAGCGTGATAAGGGGCATGATTATTCAAAATGGATAAATAATTTGGCTAGAAAGATTTTGTAATATGTTTTTTCAGCGTGAGAATATTATTTCTTTGTTGAGAATGAGATGAAGTGTTTATTAATCTATTAGTATGGTAAATATCATGTGCATGAAAAGACGCTATTTTTATAGGAACAGGTTGTACAATGAAATCCCTGATTTTAAAATTAATCCAGTTAATAAAAATTTAAGTTTGATGGAGTTTCCTTATCAGATAAAACTGGATTCAAAATTATATTCTGATAATCTAAAAGAAATTAATATAAATCGTTATCCTATTTTTGATACAAATATAATTAAAGAAAAATTATGTGAAATTAATGGTGTTAGTTATGATAGAAACATTCTTCTTGGCAATGGTCTTTTGGAATTGATTCAAACCATTTTATTATCTTTTTCTACAAAAAAAACTAATTTATTAATTCCTGATCCTTCATTCTTTATGTTTACGAGATTAGCAAACATATGTAGAGTTGATGTACATAAAATTCCTTTAAATAATGATTTTGGTCTTGATGTACAAGCATTTATCTATGCATCCCAAAAATATGAAAACTCACTAATTATTATTGATAATCCGAATAATCCAACTGGAGTATTATTTGGGGTAGATGAAATAAGATGTATTGTTGAAAACTGTAAGTGTCCTGTCATTATTGATGAAGCATATGTAGCTTATTCAACACAAGGCTCAAATATATTAAATCTTACTTCAGAATATGATAATCTCATTGTTCTTCGTGGTTTTTCTAAAATTGGTTTTGCAGGATTGCGTTTTGGATATATATTTTCAAATCAGGATTTAATTTCATATATTAATAAGTTTTCTTTAATATATTCATTGTGTGATATAAAAATGAATTTAGTTCTAAATATTATAAATGAAGGTAAAATTAATATAGCGAATATATTAAATATAAAAAAATATAGAGATATTATGATAAATAAGATATCAAAGCTAAATAATATTACTGTAAGTAGAAGTCAAGCTAATTTTATTTTCTTTTCAGGAAGTGTTGATAATATTAATTTATTTAAAAATACAGTCATTAAAAATGGGATTAAAATAAGTACTTTTCCATTAGGTTATTCAAAGATTACAGATAATAGTGTAAGATTATCTGTTGGTGATAAATTAACAAATGACATTATTTTAAACCTTATCTTAGATAGCTTTTATTGAGGCTTATATGTATTATATTATTGGATATGAAAATGTTATTGAATTCGTTAATAAGACTACGGGTTTACATGGTACATCATTGAATTATTACAATGAATTTATCAAAAAGCACTCTGTTTTTAATAAAATACCCGACTCTAATATACCTCTTATAACTTCATATGAAGGTGCTTTACCGTATTGTTACGACCACCTATTTGCATTAAAAGATAAGTATGCAAATAACTCTTCCAAGATCAGTTCGATGCTTATAAATAATGTTTTTTATGAATGGCTCTATACTTTGTCAAAGTATGATAAGATTTATGAATTAATGAATAGGATCATTAAAATCGTTATTATAAATAAACTATCTTCATATACAAATGGTACAACACAAAAAACAATTGGTCTTGCTTCTATGGATTTTAAAGATGAATTTGATTATCAGGACTTTGTTGAATTGATGTTTCATCAATTGACTCATATGATTTTGTTTATTGATGATATTGCCAATATGCATATGAATGAAAATACAAAAAAAATTCATGTAGAGGTTGAAGGAGTTAAATCTGTTTTTGGTAATAACATGTTTCCTGTATATTTGCTTTTTCATAGCTATATAGTAGGTGTAGAGATTCTTTCTTTTAGATCTCAATTGTTTGGATTAAATGCATCTGCAAAATATCATGGTTCTACGGATAGAATTGTGAGATTGTGTAAAAAAATGTCAAGTGTTATTAAAGAAAATATAGATATGTTTTCTGAACGTTCGAGGGAGATTTTTGAAGAATCTCTAAATTTATTGAACTTATTTGAATCTTATGAGGAAATAAAATAATGTATAATGATTACCCCTTATTTAATAATATTAAGAAAATCATCAACTCTGACTATTATAATTTTAGTGAGTTACACAATAATAAAATAATCAAATATATGTATAAGGATGATGTTGAACGTAGATTAAGCAATGGGATTTATAAAGAAATATCTTTATATGGGAGTGTATATATAATTGATTTTTCTAATGATCAGGATGTTTTTGATATATCATCATGGCTTGAACGTATATTTGGAAAACCTATCACTTATAAGAATAGAGGTTTTAAAGAATATGAAACAATAAAACTTATTGATAATCCAAGATGGTTTTTCGAATCAAATGGTTCTCAGCCAGTGCACACAGATGAAGGGCATGAAGAAAAACAACCAGACATAGTTGCATTATATTGTCAACACCCTTCTTATGAAGGCGGTGATAGTATATTAGTTGACTCAGGTGCTGTTTATAATTTTATTTTTAAAAAATATGGAGAAAAGTCTAGTCTATTATTTAATGATGAATGTATTATTCGTTTTTACAATGATAAATTTTTTCAAAAAAGAATATTTTCAAGAATAGAGGATAATATTGGAATATCATTCTCACCATTACTCAATAATTTTAAATGTACGGAAGAGGTTTACTCAATGCTTATGGATATCAATATATTTATACATCAAAAGGAAAATCAATGTCGATTGCATTTAAGGGAAAACCAATGTATTGTGTTTAGTAACTATTTGTATTTACATTCTAGGACGAGATTTCCAAAAAATTCGCAAAGGACGTTGTTTAGATTTTGGTTTTAGAGGGGTGTATGAATTTAATAATAGCTGATGCATTAGAGTATAAAGGAAGGATAAAAAAATTTGCTTCCGGGAATAAAAATGTCATTATATTTCTCTGTTTTTTATTACTCCCGGCAAAAGCCAGTGGTATAATTGAAATCTTAATTATTTTGTCTTCGAATATTGTTACGCCAGGGAGTTACATAAAGTCATTTTATTTCTCTTCGATATCGTTAATAATTTATGTGTTATTTTATTTGGTTAACATAAGATTTTTACCTACGGCAATAAAAAATTCATTTGTTGTTTCTTTGGTAGATAAAAAAACATTATTTCTTTGTCGTGTCGTTTTTTTTATTTACAGTGCTTTCCCGATGATTACTTTCTTTTTCTTGGGTTTTTTCTCTGGAAATGTTAATTGTTTGTATTATTTTTCATCTATGTTGTTTTTGATTATTTCTTTTGCTGTAATTGGGTTTTGTCTATTTGAGTTAAACTTCTTATGTTTTGTTTTTGTTGTTGCATTCTTTATTTTATCTGCATCATTCCGAAATGGAATATTATATAATTTTATTTTCACGTTAGCTATTTTATTGATAGCATTTAGATTATATTTAAATCCTACATTATGTTACCCAATTAATCAAAACAAGAAGTTGCTTTCATCAAGATTTTTTTCATTACTTTATATTATAAATCTCCGATATTATTTTCATAAAAATAAAATATCGTCACTTATTATGTTATTATTCGTTATAATATTATATATATTATGTGAAAGTGCTTTTTCTCAAATTCCAGCCAAGGCTGATTATATATTATTAGTATATTTCAGTGTTGTTACATATATATGCATGTTATTGTTCTATAATTTTTCATATATTGAAATAAATTATCTTTCATATTTATCTAATTTTTTGTCTATGCGGAAAATTTTGTTTTATAATTATTGTATTTCTTTGTTTTTATTTTCTTTTTTAACTTTTGCTTTTTGTTTTTTGGTTATTAAATCATTCCCTGTTATTATGTTTATATCTTATGTTTTTCTTTTAGTTTTTTTGTCATTTATTTCTCTATTAAGAACACAGTACACGAAACTTATTATTCTTTGTGTTATTTTCTTTTTTACATATTTTTTTGGGGTTATTTATGCTTGAAGTTATTGAACTGGAAATTATTATTAATGATAAGACTATTTTTTCAGGCGTTAATTGTAATTTTTATGTTGGATTAAACCGTATTGCGGGAATTAATGGTGCGGGTAAAACGGCTTTTCTTTCAAGTATTGCTGGTGTAAATAAGGTTAAAAAAGGGATGGTTAATTTTATAAAAAAGGAGAAAACATATCGATTTAGTTTACAAAGGCATGGTTTTTACATCTCAGATAATGTTGATTTTTATAACTTTATTACTGGAATGGATGTGATAAAGCTAGGTAAACATTATCGGAAAAGTAATCTAAAACATCAATTAGACTACTATTTAAATGGTTTTGGCATATCTAAATATTCTGGTATTGAATATGGAAAAATGTCACTTGGGACAAAAAAGAAATTTTTATTGACTTCGGCTTTTATTACGGAAGCAGATGTTTATATTTTTGATGAACCAACAAATGGCCTTGACTCAGATTCTATAACATTTTTAATAGCATTGATGACTGCTCTCGCAGAAGAGAAAATTGTTATTTTTAGTTCACATGATGACAGCTTTTTACAGGAGTTAAACTTCACTACTTATGAAATAGAGGATAATAACATAATGCATCATGGGGAATAAAATAGACTTCGCAGTCTTGCATAATAAATGCAACATCATAACGTTGAAAGTAACTCGATTCATATGATCACCCAGTACAATTGCTTCAATAATTTCATGGCCTTTCTTATGCTGACCACTTAAACGAAAATAATCCGTCATCAGCCCGGTACCTGAAACAAAGATTTCAGTACATCCTGACTTACCTCAATAACAAGCAACCTCTTGCTGAAACAGCAGCTCATTCGCATCATTCGCCATCCGCACTTCCCGTCCAAGCAGAGCGGAAATATCTTTATCCAAAACCTGCCCGTCCAACCAGACAGAATTGGCATTCTTCACTTTTTGATTAAAAGGAGAAATCACGCCTGGAATGC
This sequence comes from Photorhabdus temperata, assembly GCF_025384845.1. Classification (NCBI taxonomy): domain Bacteria; kingdom Pseudomonadati; phylum Pseudomonadota; class Gammaproteobacteria; order Enterobacterales; family Morganellaceae; genus Photorhabdus; species Photorhabdus temperata. The sequence goes on from NZ_JAJAFX010000018.1 coordinate 84,900, forward strand.
CGATACCAACCGAACCTTTCTGTCCGGTTGCCTGCTCTGCATCAGTCACCAGACCGGCAATAGCTTGTAATGTTTTCTGATAATTATCTTTGGGGGTATCAACCCGTTTTCGAAAAAGCTCTTTCCCCTGCTCGCCAAGAGCAATCACTTCAATCTTCGTGCCACCCAAATCTACACCTATACGTATTAACTCACCTTTTATTCTGATATTTTGGCTGAAACAATTCATTACCCGCATCATTGCCTGAGTTAAACAGACAATCAAGACTGGATTATATTCAGGATAAATTGACACAAGAGACTAGGGCTTATCTCTGTGATTCGTTATCATGCGGACTTATGTTTGAGATGCTCACCGATTAACTGAGCAAAAATATGGGGTAACTTCAATGTTGTGGTTCAAAAATTTAATGATTTACCGTTTAAACCGGGAAATTTCACTTTCTGCGGATGAACTGGAAAAACAATTAAGTCCGTTAGCGTTCACCCCATGTGGCAGTCAGGATATGGCGAAAACAGGCTGGGTGCCGCCAATGGGTTCGCACAGCGACGCTTTCACCCATGTTGCGAATAATCAAATCCTGATTTGCGCCCGTAAAGAAGAGAAGATGTTGCCTTCACCGGTTATCAAGCAAGCGCTACAGGCAAAAATTGAAAAACTGGAAGGAGAGCAGCATCGCAAACTTAAAAAAACAGAGAAAGACTCTCTGAAAGATGAGATATTGCACACCCTGCTGCCACGGGCATTTAGCCGTTTCAGCCAAACTTATATCTGGATCGATACAGCCAATAATCTGATTATTGTTGACGCCGCCAGTGCTAAACGGGCCGAAGATAATTTGGCATTACTGAGAAAAAGCCTCGGTTCTTTACCTGTTGTTCCTCTGACATTGAAAGATCCAATAGAATTAACCCTGACAGAATGGGTACGTTCCGGTGAGCTGCCGGCGGGCTTTGCTTTAATGGATGAAGCCGAACTAAAAGCTATTCTGGAAGAAGGTGGGGTAATTCGCTGTAAAAAACAAGATCTGGTTTCTGATGAAATCGCCACCCATATTGAAGCCGGAAAATGTGTTACCAAGCTGGCTCTCGACTGGGAAGAGCGTATTCAGTTTATGTTGTCAGATGATGGTGCTTTCAAACGCATAAAGTTCAGTGATACCCTGCGTGAACAAAATGATGATATCAATCGGGAAGATTTTGCCCAACGGTTTGATGCTGACTTTATTTTAATGACTGGTGAATTAAGTGCGCTGATTAAAAACACCATTGAAGCGCTGGGCGGCGAAGCGGAAAAATAACAGCAGCTCTCAAGCTATTTGCCGCTTTGGATTATTTTTCAGAGCGGCATTTTTATGCCTTCTCTTAATTTTATACTTTCATCAACAACAGTGGAATGCAGATATGATATTTGATATCCCATTAGCCGAAAACTGGCAAGCAATAGAGCCTGAAAATCGTGGCTGGTCTAAAGATCAGAAATACCATATTATTGATAAACAAGGTAAACATCTGTTATTACGTTTGGCTGATATCAGCCAGAAAGATAAAAAACAGCAAGAATTTTTCTGGATGCAACAACTACTTAGTCATAATATTCCTATGTCTGAACCAATTAATTTTGGCATTTGCAACAACGGTCAAAGTGTTTATTCTTTACTAAATTGGATCGAGGGACAGGATGCTATTAATTGGCTGGAACAACATAATGAACAATTGCAATATGAAGCAGGTTTACAAGCTGGAAAGCATTTACAAAAAATTCATCAATTAGCAGCACCACCTCAAACCATTTCTCCCCGCCAGGAAGCAGAAAATATTTATCAGGAAAAACTGGCCAGATATAATCAATGTGAGCTCAAGATCCCCCATGAAGCAGACTTTATGGATTTCATAAAAGATAATTTTTCTCTGCTTGATAATATAAATCCAGTGTTCCTGCATGGGGATTATCATGTCGGAAATATGGTTATCGATGACAAACAAAAACTGTGGATAATTGATTTCAATCGCTATCGTTTTGGCGATCCGGCTAAAGAATTCAGCCGGATGATGGTATTTAGCCGATTACACAGCACAGCGTTTATTCATGGGCAAATAGATGGCTATTTGGCAGGCAAACCAAGCCAGGAGTTTTTAAAAAGAATCGCTTTTCATACTGCCTGTGACACTTTCTTTAGTTTACTTTGGGCACAATCATTTGGAGAAAAAGAAATTCAGAATTGCCTCAGCCGTATTAATATGATCTGGCAAGATTATCAGGGATTTAAGCTAACGACACCAGAGTGGTATAAGTTCTGACAACTGATGGAATAGAGCATTTTCCAGTAAGTATAGTGCATGTATTTACAAGTATAAGTAATTTGATTCACTAACGAATAATAACTATACTTACTATATGACCTTACAATTATTTAATACTGACTTCTCTGTTTAAACAGCTCTTATTTTTATAAAAAATCATAGTAAACTATATTATTAAATATAACATGTAACTGAAGTTATATTCACTGATAATTTTTCCAAAGTAGAGTTTTTAATTACCATTAAAATTAAAATAAATACAATAATTCTGATTTTTTATTGTAATATTGTTCTTACCAGTCAACATAGGTAATAAATACATTTATTCTCGATCTGACACAGGTAAAAACAGATGAATAAAGAATTGCATGAAGCAAACCGTTTGTCGTGGAATGCCGCTACTGCTGCCCATAACAGTCATAAAGGTGATCAGGCCGCTTTTTTCAGGCAAGGAGGCAATACACTCTATCCAGAGGAACTATCACTCCTGGGTGATATAAAAGGTCTAAATATCTTACACCTACAATGTAATTCCGGTCAGGATACTTTAAGTTTGGCGCACTATGGCGCCAATGTAACCGGGGTCGATATTTCTGATGAAGCGATTAATTTCGCCCGTCAGTTATCCGCCGACAGTGGCATTCCGGCCCAATTCCATCGCGCTGATATTTTTGATTGGATGGAACAAGCCATTACAGAAAATCTGAAATTTGATCGGGTTTTCTGTTCTTATGGTGT
>NZ_JAJAFX010000180.1:0-1112 GCF_025384845.1 Photorhabdus temperata
CGCACCGACATGCTCGACTGGTTTAACACCCGCTGCGGCAACGCCCTGCGCCAGCACGACTACACCGCCCGCGACCTGCGCCTGATTTACCGGGCTGAACGGGCCTTACAGCTGATAGTCGACCGGCTCCAGCAGTCCGATTTAAAACGCCTGCCCAAAGTCGAAAACCTGCTGTGGTTTTTCCAGAACACCGCGAAAAAACTGGAAAATACCCGTATCCTGCCCACACCGGCGCCCAGGCCTGTCCAGATGCCGCCGCTGGTTTACCTGGCTAACGCCGAGCCGGAAACCGACGACACCCCCGGTTACGACAGCCATCAGCCCAAAGTCCAGGTCCGTTTCCCTGAGCCGCCGCCCCGGATGAGTGCCTTACAGGGCTTTGGGCTGGGCGTACTGCTGGGCGCGTTTGTCCTGACCGGCAGCTGGCTGGGGCTTTACCGACCGCTGCAACACCAGCTCACGGCCCTGACCGGCACGCCGGACGGCGCGAGACTGGCCTGGCTGTACCAGCCTGACCTGCCCGCCTATGAACAGCAGCTGACCCGGTTAGCGGACACCTCCCCGCTGGTGGTGCTGCAACATGCCGAACAGCTGACCGGCCTGGCACAAAAGACCTGGCCGCAGGACCGCGAACAGCAGCGAGAAACCGCCCGCTGGCAACAGTTACAGACCGTCCGGCTGGATAACGCCCCGCTACCGGGCAGCTGGCATCAGACCCAAAATCAGCTCCAGCAATTAGCCGACAAAATCCTGGCGCAGGAGCGCAACCGCGGCAGTTTCACCCTCTCCTACCTGAAAACCGCGATTTATCAGATTCAGACCAGCCACAACCGCGACGTGCCGCTGGAAGAGTTGCTGCGCCAGTTCTCCGCGGCAGTCGAACAGGGACATCCTGTCTCACCGGCGCTGAGAAAAAAGACCGACGACCGCTTTAACGCCCTGCTCAGTCGCTACTACACGTTGCAAAAAGACGCCGGGCTGACCGCACTCCCGGAAAAAAACCGCCCGTAACGTCAGAAAAGGAACCCTTATATGTCATTGCAGAAAAAATCCGCCGGGCAAATCGCCCAACACCTGGCTGACCGGATGACGGCGCAACCCGCCGGCGGGTT
>NZ_JAJAFX010000181.1:0-1073 GCF_025384845.1 Photorhabdus temperata
GCTGAGACACCACCGGAAGAAAGACAAATCATCATTCATCGTTTTGAACAGGGTGTAACAAAGATCCTGGTTAGCGTCGGCACGCTGATTGCGGGATTTGATAGTGATGTCCGGTGCATTATTTATGCGAGACCAACTAAATCTGAAATTCGTTGGGTTCAGTGTCTTGGTCGTGGGCTTCGTACCGCACCCGGTAAAGAAACCTGCATGATATTTGATCACAGCGGTTCAGTTCACCGACTCGGTTATCCCGATAATATTGAGTATGACGCATTGCCCTCTAAAAGCGACGGCATGAAAGAAGCTGCTCGCAGTACTGACAGCGACAAAGCCGAAAAACTCCCGAAGGAATGCCCGGCGTGTCATTACATGAAACCCCCAGCTGTCTACGTCTGCCCTAAGTGTGGGTTTAAACCCTTGAGCGGTGAAGATGTAGAAGTGGATCGCTCTCGCGGACTGAAAAAGCTTAATGGTAAGGATCGCGTCTATAGCAAGGCAGAGCGCCAAAGCTGGTGGTCCCAAATCAAGTATTACCAGCGTCAGCGGGCCAATCAGGGCAAACCCATTTCTGATGGTTGGTGTGCCCATACCTTCAGAAGCAAATTTGGTGAGTTCCCTAATGGCTTAAATGACCACACGGTCGAGATCACCCCGGAAGTCAATAATTTTATCAAATGGAAACTGATTTCATGGATAAAAAGCCAGGAGAAAAAACAGCTCAGTTCAGCCACGCAGGGAGGTAACTCATGAAAACAACGGATGCAGTAATTGGACAGTGGTCGAAAGTTTTTGAATATTACGGACTGCCTCCTGTTACCGGAAAAAAACATTACAAAGGCAAGTGTCCTATTTGCGGACAGAAGGGAAAATACCGCTGTGATGATAAAGGCGGACGGGGAACATTCATTTGTGTCTGCAACATTGGTGACGGTTGGAAATTACTTGCACTGACTCAGAAGAAGGATTTTAAAGCGCAGGCAACAGAAGTTGATGAAATTATTGGCAATACGTATGCACATCAGCCTGAAAGCGTTCAATCTTCTGTCAATAAAGATGACCGGTCATTATTTCGT
>NZ_JAJAFX010000182.1:0-1058 GCF_025384845.1 Photorhabdus temperata
ACTATCGGCCACGTTGACCATGGTAAAACTACCCTGACTGCTGCCATCACGACTGTGCTGGCTAAAACCTACGGTGGTAACGCTCGTGCATTCGACCAGATCGATAACGCGCCGGAAGAAAAAGCGCGTGGTATCACCATCTCTACTTCTCACGTAGAATACGATACCCCAAGCCGTCACTATGCACACGTTGACTGCCCAGGCCACGCCGACTACGTGAAAAACATGATCACCGGTGCTGCCCAGATGGACGGCGCGATCCTGGTAGTTGCAGCCACTGACGGTCCAATGCCACAGACTCGTGAGCACATCCTGTTAGGCCGTCAGGTAGGCGTTCCTTACATCATAGTGTTCCTGAACAAATGTGACATGGTAGACGACGAAGAGCTGCTGGAACTGGTTGAGATGGAAGTGCGTGAGCTGCTGTCTCAGTACGATTTCCCAGGCGACGACACGCCAGTAATCCGTGGTTCTGCGCTGAAAGCACTGGAAGGTGATGCAGAGTGGGAAGCAAAAATCATCGAACTGGCAGAAGCCCTGGACAGCTACATCCCAGAACCAGAGCGTGCAATTGACCAGCCATTCCTGCTGCCAATCGAAGACGTATTCTCTATTTCAGGCCGTGGTACTGTAGTTACTGGTCGTGTAGAGCGCGGTATCGTTAAAGTGGGTGAAGAAGTTGAAATCGTGGGTATCAAAGATACTGCGAAAACAACTTGTACCGGCGTAGAAATGTTCCGCAAACTGCTGGACGAAGGCCGTGCGGGTGAGAACGTAGGTGTTCTGCTGCGTGGTACTAAACGTGACGAAATCGAACGTGGTCAGGTACTGGCAAAACCAGGTTCAATCAAGCCACACACCACTTTCGAATCAGAAGTTTATATTCTGAGCAAAGACGAAGGCGGCCGTCATACTCCATTCTTCAAAGGCTACCGTCCACAGTTCTACTTCCGTACAACTGACGTAACCGGTACTATCGAACTGCCAGAAGGCGTAGAAATGGTGATGCCAGGTGATAACATTCAGATGGTCGTTACCCTGATTGCACCAATCGCGAT
>NZ_JAJAFX010000183.1:0-1037 GCF_025384845.1 Photorhabdus temperata
ATAAGGCCAATCATGCGGTGCCGAGTAGTCGGAAAGTGAACGGCAAGGTGTTGACCGGAGATATCAGTTTGAGTGCCGGGGATGTGGGGGCGTGTCGTGCTTATAGCGGCTCGATCAATACAGGCGGGGGCACATGGACTACTCAAGAGTTTATTGCATGGCTTAAGCAAAACGGGGCCTTTGATGTTCCATACTGGATGTGCAAAGGCTCATGGTCATATGCCGACAATCGTATAATCAACGATACAGGCTGCGGTAATATCTGTCTTGCGGGGGCTGTGGTTGAAGTCATGGGCGTAGAATCTGCAATGACTATCCGTGTTACAACACCGACGACAACAAGCGGAAACGGTATTGCAAGCGTACAATTTACTTATATTAATCATGGTGAAGGGTACTATCCGGGTTGGCGTAGGGACTATAACACCGCAAATAAACCTACTGTTGAGGATGTAGGAGCATGTCGGGCCTATAGCGGCTCGATCAATACCGGCGGTGGCACATGGACCACTAAAGAGTTTATTGTATGGCTTAAGCAAAACGGGGCCTTTGATGTTCCATACTGGATGTGCAAAGGCTCATGGTCATATGCCGACAATCGCATAATCAACGATACGGGCTGCGGCAATATCTGTCTTGCGGGGGCTGTGGTTGAAGTCATGGGCGTAGAATCTGCAATGACTATCCGTGTTACAACACCGACGACAACAAGCGGAAACGGTATCGCAAGCGTACAATTTACTTATATTAATCATGGTGAAGGGTACTATCCGGGTTGGCGTAGGGACTACAACACAAAAAATAAGCCTTCTGCTGAGGATGTAGGGGCTTTTCCTGGATTTATTTTTGTCAATAGTATCCCGACACGTAGTTATGTTGGGGCTTGGGGCGGATCCGGGAACGGGAGTTCGGGGTGGGTTAAAGGACTTAATATCGGTACGGCAGGTAGTGATGTAGGTCAACTATACATTGATCCCGATGGAAATCTTTATGCATATTTTTTAAATAATAATGGCTTTACAAGAGGGGGAGCAGTC
>NZ_JAJAFX010000184.1:0-979 GCF_025384845.1 Photorhabdus temperata
TATGACCTGCCGGCCAGCAGTGAAAAGCTGCCGGAAATACTGTCGGCTAAAAATATCTTATTACACGGTGGAGAGATCACCCTCAAAGATAAAATCAACGCGGCTAATGATCTAAACATAATTTCTGAAAGCGATATTACCCTCAAAAATTCAACACTTTCGGCACCCAATAATTTATCTATGGCTGCCGTCAATAATATCAATATCTGGCAAAGTGATATAAAAGGAAAGGATATCACTGCTATCAGCCGTCATGGAGATATCCTATTTCATAATGGTGATCAATTCGGTTATCTTTGGCGCCAACATAGTACTAATGATCATCCTGTATCCAATAAATTAGATGCCGTCGGTAATTTAACTATTAACTCGGGTAAAAACCTCCTTTTACAAAACGTCTATTTACAACCGAGTAAAAATATCTCTCTGATAGCAAATAATGATGTGACCGTAGAAAACCATGCAGACACCTATAATTTTGCAAAATCAAAGACAGCAAACAGTCATAATGCACCAATATCAGGGATATTAAATGCCCTTGAATCACTGACAATCCATGCTGGAAATAATATTTCCGCCAAAGGTTCAGATATCTCTGCGGGGAAAGATATTTCTTTAATCGCAGCAAAAGATATTGATTTGAGTGCCGCCGAATTAGAATATAAAAATCATATTCTACCGCAAGACTCAACAGAACTTAGCAGCAAAATTACGGCAAAGAATAATATCAGCATAATGAGTGGTGGTGATATTAATGGGAAAGCGGTTCAGATACAGGCTAATGGCAACACATTATTATCCGCAGGAAGAAATATCACATTACCTTCCCTGGCTTATTCTGTCATTAACCCAGCCAATGATAACAACAAGGATGACCAACATATTATTGCTCAAATCCGTGGTGATAAAAAACTGACGATGGCAGCCAATGGGACCCTCACCACCGCGGGTGCTAAATTGACTTCTGATGGTGATGTCA
>NZ_JAJAFX010000185.1:0-965 GCF_025384845.1 Photorhabdus temperata
TCCGTAAAAAAACGATGGATTGCCTGCCTGAACAAGGTCGTCGAAGCGAAATAATGGTTATTCCTGACCTGTTCATTCATCACCTTCCACAGCCTTTCTATCGGGTTCAGATTCGGGCTGTATGGCGGCAGATAATGCAACTCAATATTCATCACAAACGCCCAGTCTTTCACCAGCCTGCTTCGGTGGTAACCGGCTCCGTCAAGGATAATATGAACCTTCTGACTGACCGGATAGGTCTCACGGATGGCAATGAAGAACTCGGCGATGTGATAACTGTCGATACGGTCATACTCACGTACTACCGTTTTGCTGATATCGGCCAGATTCAGGGCCCCCATCAGGTTCAGACGGGTACGGCTTCCCGTGGTTTTCACCGCGGTTTTCTGCCCTTTGCGCATCCAGCCATAAGCGAGTTTGGTCCCCTGAGTGGGATGGACGCCATCAATGAACAGGATGGGTTCATGGTCTCCGGCTTCCTGTTTGAGTTTCCCGTAGGTTTCCATAAAGGTTCGTTGCTGCTCCGCGTTGAACTTGTGTGGTACGCCGGTCGGTCTTTTATAACTGAATCCATTGTGGTGCAGCCATTTATTCATGCCGGGAACAGTGTAACTGATATCCCACGCTTCTTTGACAAGGCGGATAACCGCCTGTGTGGTGGGCAGAAGATTCGCGGTCAGATAAGCGATAAGTTCCTGAGTCTGTGTTTCGCTGAGATGGCTCTGAGAGCCGCCATTTTCGGGCTTGAGTTTGCGGTGATTAAGGTAATCGCTGATATGACGATTAACGGTCGTTTCATGAAGACGCAGGGCCTGAGCGATCATCACGGAACTCCAGCCCTCAGAGGCCAGCAGGACCGCTTTGATGCGATCACACTCTCTCTTATCACGGCAGGTGTGATGGAGGTGTTCAAGTTCGGCTTTTTGTTCATCGGTAATGAAGATTTTCATGACTGATACCATGAA
>NZ_JAJAFX010000186.1:0-920 GCF_025384845.1 Photorhabdus temperata
TAAACCGGCCACAAGGCCCTAAGCTGTGCCGCGTTCTGATTCAGACCGAAACGGCTGTACCAGAGCGCGCCCGCCTCGGTACGGTACAGTAACCGGTCAATCTCCCGTTGCAGGGCATGCTGACTCAGCAGGCGTTCCGATAACGGGCCGTGCCTGTCACCGGCCTGGCTGACCCGCTCACGGCTCAGGGCTATCTGGTGGCGGTTAGCGAAAAATGACGTCACACTGCCCAGCCCCCACAGGACCGTCAGCACAATCAAGCCCCACTGGGCACTCTTTTCCCACGGAAAACCGACGGCCTGACCCCGGACGTGACGGACATCTTCCCGTATCCCGTCCCAACTGGCATCAGCCCACCAGCCATGCTCAGTCATCCCCGGCTGCACCGCCAGCGGTAAACTGAACATCACTCCCGCCAGCCATATCGGTTGCCGGGTTAACAGTGGGCTCAGATGACGAACCCAGCGCTCCACACCGCCCGCCAACATGTACTGCGCCAGTCGCAACAAGAAATCATGCCGATTCTCCGCTAATGCCTGCCCAATTCCCCGGGCGGTCAGTTGCGGCGGCAACTGATTCAGGCTCTGCTCAAGTGCCTGCGGCGTACATGCTTCGGGCAATAAACACCCAATCGTCTGCGTCGGGCGGTCACGCTGATCCCAGTTGCTGTGCCGCACATTCCACACATACACCGGTGCCTGCCAGCCAAGCTGCCGGCCCTGCTTCTGCAACATCCGCAATGCGGTATCCATCTGAGGCCGCTGGCTGAGTTGTTCCTCCGTCATCGCCCACACCACGCCATCCAACGGACGACGGCGGCACAACTTACGCAAAGCTTTCAACTGCACACTATCGGGTTCGGCCTGCGGGCTTCCGCCCCACAGCAAAACGGTGTCATGGCCTTCCAGCCAGTGCTGGGT
>NZ_JAJAFX010000187.1:0-919 GCF_025384845.1 Photorhabdus temperata
GTGCTGGACTGGGTAATGAAAACCAAAGGCTTAAGTCTGCGCCGGGCCGTGGAACAGTTGCGCGGGATACTGGGAGATAACCCCTCGGTGGCCCCGCTGGTGAAACCGGATGAACCCGCCATGCTGGCCGATGATGACGCCGGACGGCAGGCGCTGCTCAGTCGGGTCGTCGGGTTCTACCATCATACGCTGTTGAATGCCCCCGAAGCCCTGGCTTATCTGGAAAAACGCCGGCTCAACCACCCGGAATTAGTCGCCCAGTTTAAACTGGGCTTTGCCAACCGCACGTTAGCCTATCGCCTGCCCATCAAGGCGGTGCAGGCCGGCGCACAGATCCGCGCCCGTCTTCGGGCCGTGGGGCTGATGCGCGACAGCGGGCACGAGCACTTTACCGGTTCGCTGGTGATACCGGTTATCGACCCGAACGGCCAGATCCGCGAGATCTACGGGCGCAAAATCACCGACCGTTTACGTAAAGGAACGCCGCTGCATCTGTACCTTCCCGGCGCACATGGCGGGATATGGAATGAGCCGGCGCTGATCAGTTCAGGGACGGTCATCCTCTGTGAATCCCTGATCGACGCCCTGTCGTTCTGGGTGGCCGGTCACCGCCATGTCACCGCCGCCTATGGGGTGAACGGCTTCACCGATGAGATGCGGCAGGCGTTTCGGCGGCATGGCGTTAAGCAGGTCTTGATCGCCTACGACAATGATCCGGCAGGCAATGAAGCGGCGGTAAAACTGGCCGCCGAACTCACCGCCGTCGGTATCACCGTGTTCCGGGTGGTGTTCCCCGAGGGCATGGATGCCAACGGCTATCTGTGTCAGGTCGCTGAGCCGGAACGGGCCTTCGGGTTGTTGCTCGACAGTGCCGTGCCGATGCAGGAAGCGGCAGAGGTACAGGCCACCACTGCAACAG
>NZ_JAJAFX010000188.1:0-910 GCF_025384845.1 Photorhabdus temperata
CGCTGGCTGCGCTGACCGTGCTCGACCCGAATAATACCCTGCCGGATCAGCCGGATGTTAACCCGCAGGTCCCTGCGCTGACGTCCCGGCACCTGGCGTATGTGATTTACACCTCTGGCTCGACGGGTACGCCGAAGGGCGTGATGGTCGAGCACCGTAATATCCTGCGTTTGTTTGAGGCGACTGAATCCTGGTATCACTTTGACCGGCAAGATATTTGGTGCCTGCTGCATTCCATCGCTTTTGACTTCTCGGTATGGGAATTGTGGGGGGCTTTACGCTACGGCGCAAAACTGGTTCTGGTGTCGCATGTGATTGCCCGTTCCCCGCAAGAGCTGCATCAATTTGTGAGCCGGCACGGTATCACCGTGTTGAATCAGACACCGAGTGCTTTCAAAGCCTTTATTGCCAGTTATGTCGCCAACCCATTGCCGGATCAGTTGCGTTATATCATCTTTGGGGGAGAAGCCCTTGATCCCGGTATGTTGCGGCCTTGGTATCGCCTGCGTGAAGAGACGTCGCCCCGGTTGGTGAATATGTACGGTATCACGGAGACGACGGTTCATGTGACTTATCGGGTGCTTAATCATGATGATGTGGCGCAGATAAGCAGCCCTATCGGTACGCGTATCCCGGATTTAACGCTCTATCTGTTGGATAAATACGGCCAGCCAGTGCCGTTGGGGACAGTAGGTGAATTGTATGTTGGTGGTGCGGGTGTTGCGCGGGGTTATCTGAACCGGCCAGAATTGACGGTGGAACGTTTCCTGGTCGATCCATTCAGTGACGACCCGGATGCGCGGATGTACCGGACCGGGGATTTGGCGCGTTACCTGCCGGACGGCAATCTGGAATTCTTTGGCCGTAATGACCAGCAGGTGAAAATTCGCGGTTTCCGCATTGAACCGGG
>NZ_JAJAFX010000189.1:0-869 GCF_025384845.1 Photorhabdus temperata
AATGAGTAGTATAATCATCTCATTGGCTTCAATGCTGGAGAGAGATGATGGCACGTTACGACATTCCTGATGACGCCTGGGTATTGATAGAACCTTGTTTGCCTCCTTTACATTCAGGACGAGCAGGACATCCTTATGTTGGACATCGCAGAGTGATTAATGGCATGTTCTGGGTGTTGTGCTCAGGAGCTCCTTGGCGCGATTTACCAGAACGCTATGGTCCTTGGAAAACGGTCTATAACCGATTTAATCGCTGGTCAAAATCGGGCATTATTAACAAGATATTTAATCGATTACTGTCCATTCTTGATGAAAAAGGCTTGATTGACTGGTCTGAAATTTGCCTGGATGGGAGCAATATTCGCGCCGGTAAAGATGCCGCAGGGGCAAAAAAAAACATCCTGATATCGCTGACGATCATGCGCTGGGTCGCTCCCGCGGTGGTTATGGCACCAAAATCCACTTGGCAACCGACAGAAAAGGTTTTCCCCTCAATCTAATTTTGACGGGTGGACAAGCTCACGAAAGTCAATCTGCAATCCCTTTGCTCGACGGCATTGGCATCCAACGCAAAAATGGTTTCATGAAACGGCGGGGTAAAGCCGTGTTGGCGGATAAAGGCTATTCGGGAGGAAAACTCCGCGGTTATCTGAGGAAATTGAGAATAAAGAGTATTATTCCGTATAAAATCAATGAAAAAGGAAGTACTGACGGTCGGGCGCAATTTGATGAACAGGCTTATCGGGATCGCAATGTTGTTGAACGCTGTTTCGGTTTCCTCAAAGGAAATCGGCGTATCGCCACACGCTACGAAAAAACAGCACGAAATTATCTGTCCATGGTGAAATTAGGCTGTATTCGATTCTTTT